>CALBTS010000530.1 GCA_937968035.1 uncultured Methanomethylovorans sp. | reverse complement strand
GAGATCGTATTCGGTGACTGGAGTTCAGACGTGTGCTCTTCCGATCTCTAACCCGCCTGGAATCATCAATCTTGTCATATCACACTGAAAACCATTTTCGGACTTTCTGATAACTAACTGACAATCTGTAAAAATATTTTCATCATATTGACTAAACATAGATTTTCTCCTTAGTACTAAAACGATCCTTTTTGGGACACTCAAAAATTCATTTTTTTTTAACGGTATTATGCGGGTTGCAAAGTACCAAAACTTATACCATTTTTATTCTTACTTATGGTATGAGTTTTGGTACTGTTTTTTTTGATTTCTCTATAGAGAGTCATTCTGCCTATTTTAAAAAAATTGCATATCTCTGTTACAGTTTTTGTGTTGTTATGATATGCTGCAACAGCCATAGCCAAATTTTCTTTGTTTATACGTGGTCTACCTCCTATATTTCCACGTTCTTTTGCTGCTTGTAAGGCTACCTTTGTTCTCTCGGATATCAGATTCTTTTCAAATTCTGCCAGAGAAGCAAATATATGAAATACTAGCTTTCCAGTTGGTGTTGTAGTATCAATGTTCTCTGTCATGCTTCTTAATCCTACCTTACGCTTTTCTAGCTCATTCACTAAAAGAATCAGTTCCTTCATAGAACGTCCTAAACGATCCAGTCTCCACACAAGAATAATATCACCCTCTCTCAGAAGCGATTTCATTTCATATAAGCCTTGCCTGAAAAAATATGCTCCCGATATTTTATCCGAGAATATTCTCTCACATCCAGCCTTTTTGAGCAAATCCTCCTGAGCATACAGGCTTTGCTCCTGTGTGGAAACCCTGGCATATCCGATTAGCATATATTATCCATAATCCTTTCCAACTTGATCCCCAGAATCTTTGCAATCTTTAACCCAATACAAATGTCTGGTACTCTATGACCATTTTCATAATTAATTATAGTAAATCTTGTAACTCCCAGAATGCAAGCAAGTTTACTCTGTGAGATGCCTTTTAAATTTCTGTACACTACCATCTCACGACAAAAGAAGTTCATGAATTTGTCTTTTTCCATCTATGAACCTCCTACCATGCTATTTTTTTTCATCATGGTCAGATTCGGTTTTCAGCATCTCATCATAATCTTTTATGTATTCTTGCCAACCGTCTATGATATTTCTGATTTCCTCAAAATCAAGCTGCTCCTCGCATTCAGAGCAAAAAAGAATAGATGGATCATGTAGTTGGGCATCTATACACTCATCATTACCGCACTTTGGACAAGTAAGGCAATATTTTTTCATGCTAAACCCCTTATGCTATATTTTGTTGCATGAGAACACAAAGTCTCATGTACATCATACTGATTTTTTTACTTAGAGCTTCTATCTTTTTCTCATCCACTTCCATTGTGATAGCGTGCCATTTGCTTGCTTTCAGGCTGTCTATCTTGTTTTGAATTTCTACTATTCCCATATTCCCTTCCTTAAAAATGGGTGGAGAGAGGCCTTCCACCCGATGTCTCTAATGATGTCTGTAATCGAAAAAACTTATCGTCTCTAATTCACCGTATTGTAAAAACATGCACACATGCTACTACGTAAGACAAAACCAAGCTTGGGTTATCTTACTTTCGCTAAAATCCTCGAATTTTCTTGTAAAAACATACATACCCTGCACAGGCATAATTCTGGTGGTTTCCTGTTTATCATCCAGGAAGCCATGTTATACGCTTTACCATGTCCGCATTCTAATTTCAGGACTACCCTGGAATTTCCGTAGTAGTCTATATCAACTACCTTGCGTAGAATTTTCTTCATGGGATTCCTCGATTGTTTCCTCGATTGTTTCCTCGATTGTTTCCTTGATCTTTTCCTCAATCTTTATTATTGAATCTAAGTATTCATTAACTTTATCAGATGATGTTTTACTTAGCTTTATGTGTAGATATAAAATCTGTTTTAATTCTTTTACTTCTTTTGTTAAATTAGCTATTTCTGAAAATGCATCTTGATTTACTTTAGAAGCAATTCTTTCTATAATCATCTCTTCAGGCATATCAAGCTTTTTAGCTTTATATAGATCAGCTTCTTGTTTCAATAAAAGCTCTATATAAGATATAAAATTTTTTTTATCTTCTTGAGCTTGTTTTATCATATTTTTAGTTACTTTTAATATATGCTCATCCATATCATTTATGATTTTCATAATTTGTTATAACCTTTTAGGAGTAAAAAGTAGTAGTCTATATCAACTACCTTGCGTAGAATTTTCTTCATGGGATTCACCAAAAAAACTTTTCTGTTCTATTATGAAAGATACAATCTTATATTTATATTGCGGATTTTTGTTTTTGCTTCCACAACATGGACAGATTTCCATCTCTTGATGAGGAAGACCAGAACAAAACATATCCGCAAGATCTCTATCACAAAATGCCATGTTTTCTCGTAAAAAACAAAACCAAAAATCTGCAAAATATTCACTTTTTTCCCTCGGATCAAAACCCCAACGATAAATCACAGAAAATTTTTTACTTTCTTTTGCTTTTTCTGGATACATACTAAATGCAATTTCTTCCATAATCCTTGCTTTTTGATATTGTTCTTCTTGAAATTTGTGTATCCTTTTTGAATATACTTTAGCGTCAGCATCAATTTTAGAAAGTCGTAATTTTTGTTCATCTATGTTTGTCTTCGCATACTCAAAAAATAGGGGAATTTCCTTTTTTATTCTATTATTCATCTTTTTTACTGATATTTTTGCTCTTGTTTCTAAGTCCATTTCCCTTCCTTCAGTATTGCTTTTATAGATTTTGTACCATACCATATTTATTTTCCCCCATATCCTAGTCTCTCGGCGTTCAAGACCACTGCTCTACTAACTCGGTTTTCGGTATATCGGGTATGTTTGTTCCGTCTTTGGCTAGCTATGAGCCTGATGGCATACCCAGGGAAAAAAGGAGGGCTTTCACCTCCCTGGCTGTTTTATTGCATATCAAACATACTAATAAGTGTGACCCTTCCCAGGTCAACCCCCTGCTTGATTTTTATATCAGGCTGGGGCT
>CALBTS010000529.1 GCA_937968035.1 uncultured Methanomethylovorans sp. | reverse complement strand
CCACCGAGATCTACACTCTTTCCCTACACGACGCTCTTCCGATCTGGTCTTGATTCCATTTGGCTTCTCTTTGTTTTTCAGTCTGTTGATTATCCTTTAAAGCTAGATCAAAGTATTGACGGCGTGAGTTTACAAAAAAACAACCATGCAAAAACAGGTTATATTTAGCGTCGATTAAGTCATTTTTATCAGAAAGTGGTAGAGTGTTGCTATAATGAAACTTGAATTTATCTTTGGAGTTAGATCCAGTGTTTTTAACCATCAGAATGCCAACATGAGGAGGAAGGATTTTGTGACCCTTAGCCTTAATATCATTATACAAGTCTAGAACATCTTCGCTTAATGCAATGTCTTGTTTCAAAAAGTATTCGACTCTGCGAATTACTGACCCAGTTTTCAGAATAACTTCTCCCTGGAGGCTGTCTATGATCCTTTTCTTTTTGAGATAGCAATTTTCAATCTCTTTTAACCGCGGAATCCTTGGTGCTGAGTGTACAATTTCAGCTTCGATTTGGCTTTTGTTTACGAATTTTACCTTATGTAAAGAGTGTAGCATTGGCAAGATATAGCTAACCATAGCATAGTTGATATCACAGAAGAGACTCATAATTATCTTATCAGATGAATCTTCCCAAAACTCGTCTATTATACAGTCATGCTCATTTATCATCTTTTTACTGCGCAAAGGTATCCAAACAATGAACCAATCAGTCATGTCTCTTATGTAAGGATCAAGAAGCCTTACGATCTCCTGTCTGTCTGCATTCCAGTTTTGCTCAAGTTCTAGTTGCCAATGACGGTAAGGATTTTTCGGGGCTGACGAATCCCAGGGGGTGACCATGTTTAGAGTCCTCTCATAGAATCCATAGTCCTTTTCTGCAACCATGTCGATATTCCGGAAGCTACCCTTAATTGCAGATGCTGCATAGAAGAAACCTTCACAGTAATGAAAGACGCTATTAAGTCCAATTCCGAATTTTCCGGTGGTGAGTTTATCGTCTTTACCGCTACTAATTGCCTCATTAATAGCATAAGCGTCTTTAGCCGTGAACTTGCCATTGTTGATCACAAACAATGAAGGACAGTCTCTCAGTAGGGAGTGCCTAAATCCAGCATCAGGTTCATGAAATCCGAAGATAAGTTCAGATGACTCCGAATCATTGCTGTTTTGGATCAGTTCTTTGATGACCGAAAACCCCCATTTATACTCTTCTAGAATTGTTTTAATATTGCTAATGTCAGCACGGAAATCAGTGTGTTTCATATGTAGTAACCATCTCACTCTGTCATTGTATCATTGCAGAAAGAACCATATTTTTGCCACCAGCTATCACTTATAAATGGCATGATCTTTGTTAAAAATGAAGATACCTCTTGTGTTATTGAAGCGCTAATACTAGGCACTCATTACCCCCTCTTCAAACAAGTTACTGATGTCGCTCAAGACGCCTAGCCATAAATTCTGACTCTGGACATTTCATTTAAGTCGAACACATATATTACTTCAATCAACCTCAATATCACTGGAGATCAAATATCTCTGGTTGTCTTTTGCGATACTTGACTGATCGACCGATTTTCACCTTTTCAATTTCTTCCATCTTACTAAGGACTTCTGTCAACTGCTTTGATGGCAGCTCGATCCCAAGCTGGGTACAAATCTCTTTGGCTGTCAGAACGTTATTCGTCAGCAACACAACGATTCTGCCTGGAAGATCATCTTGAATGCTAGTTGTGGGTAAAACCTGCCTTTCAGTCTCTTGTTGACTCTCAGGATTACCTTTATCATCAACAGCTATTCCACCAAGGTTAATCAGAAGATTGTTTGCACTGGTCTCGTCATCTGAGGCCATCCTCACGTAAATCGTGCGACCTTTGCGAAGTCCATCTTTCACTCCAGACCAGGTTCCTCCTGAATTTGATGAATCCGCAACGTATATCTCTTTGGCGAGGCCGTAGATTATCGGATTTCTTGCCATAGCTAATTCGACTTTCCAGGGAGCTTTAGGATGAAAAGTGCTTAAAACGAGCACGTCTCCATCGATGATTTGCTTATAGTATGTCTTATATCCTGACCCAAATGTCATAACTCCCTGGGGTAGTACAATAATGCTATGTCCGTGATACTTTAAAGCAGAATCGAGAGCTGCTTTGTCTATGCCCTTGGCAAAGCCGCTAACAATAACTTTATAGTCTTCACTGGCCTTTTTAGCAATGTTATCTGTAAACTTCAATCCTCTTGAGCTAGCATTACGAGATCCCACAATCGCAATTGAATCCTCAACAAGAAGCTGTTTGTTGCCTTTGATGTAGAGTAAGGGAGGGGAGTATGCGAGTTTGAGATTGTCTTTCAATGTTGGAGAATAATCAGGAGAGTTTAGTGGAATAAGTTCAAAACCTTGATTATAAAGACTCTCAGCCAAAAATGCGTTATTGGCTATCTGATCTTTAGCTTCAAGTAAAGATGATATTCGCTTTTCGTCAATGGAATAGCTGTTTTTCCATCCTTCATGATCAAGGGAAAAGAACTCCTGCAGATCCGATCCATTGTCATGATAGATTTGTTTGATCAATTCATTTATTTGACCGTTTGTCCATCGCTTCAAGTGCGATATAGTTATCCAGTAAGCTGCTTGTTGCATAGTTTAATACCTTGTATTCTTTAGGTGTTTCATAATTTATCCCCACCGACAGTTTTTGCCAATACTAGTGGTGCTATAACCACAGCACCGAGCTGTGTTAAGTACTTGCCAATTTCTTTTATGGTAGCTCCACTATCAAAGATATCATCGATCAACAATACCTTTTTACCCAACACTTTCTGCGGATCTGAAATGGAAAACGCTCCAGCAACATTGTCTGATTTCAAGTAATGATTCTCAAAGATTTTCTGCTCCTGAATAGGCCGAGTTTTCACTACATCGTGCAAGATTGGAATTCTTAAAGCGTTTGATACTTTCTCTGCTAGATGTCGCACCAAGTCTCCTGACACTGTAGGTGGAACATACAAGATTAGATCAAATTTCTCTTTGCGGAATTTGGAGTAGTAAGCTTTTAAAATGAGTGTGATTAGGAAATCTGGAAAATCACCACCATTTTCGTATTTACACCTGTGTATAGCAGCCCCTACGTTAGATACGCCATAATATGAACCTGCTACTCCATCGATGAGCTTGGTTTTTTCTGATTCTACTTGAAGTTCTGGGAAGTAGCTTAAGCGGAATTGGTTCAATCTCTCAATCCACTCAGGGTTTGATCTAACATGGTGTTTTGCCAAGCCAGTGTTATCGCAATTATCGAAATCCCTATCGTTAATGTCTCCCAAGTATTCGCATAAGTATGACATGCGTGAGTGGGATGTCTCTGCATATTCGATCATGGCATTCAGTTCCTTGGTCTTTGCCTCACGAACCTGATCGTAAAAGCTTGGATCAAATGGCTTTGAATTTGGGATGAACTCATATTTCTTGGACTTTCCTATATACACTTCTCTAATGATTCCCTGGTCAATCAGATCAGCTCGAATAACACGGATCTGAGTCTGACCAAGGTTAGTTCTTTTCATCAGTTCCTTCTCGCCAAGCATCTCATTTTGTACGGCAGCGATCACTCTCTGATACTTTGCAGTAGATGGCTTAGCGCCTTCGATAAATGCTTCCGGTAGATCTCTATCTTCCGGATTGTATAAAAGTACTATAACTGTTGGCAGACCATCCCTGCCGGCCCGTCCAATCTCCTGATAGTAATGAACCGGAGATTGAGGGAATTGAGTATGAATAATAAATCTAAGATCAGGTTTGTCTATCCCCATCCCGAGAGCATTTGTTGAGATCACGCATTTCCACTCATTGTTTAGCAAACCTGATTCCACTTCTATTCTGGTGTCTGCGTCCAGCCTGCTGTTATATGATCTGGCTGGTATATTCAAGAATTCAAACCATTTACTTATCAACTCGGTTTCAACTACCGTTCCCGTATAGATAATCCCGGTACCATCCAACTTGGTTATGTTCTGAGCAAGCCAAATCAGTTTATCGTCATCTGACTGCACATTAACTACATATAATCCGAAATTCTCGCGTAGCAGGTTACCCCTGATAACCTTCAACTCACCAGTGATCTGAGATGCTACGTCATGCTCAACTCGTTTTGTTGCTGTCGCTGTAGTTGCTAATACCGGTAAGCCTTTGGGTAACAGGTTAACAAGATTGATTATGCGCCTGTAGGCTGGACGGAAATCATGGCCCCAGACAGAGATGCAGTGCGCTTCATCAACAACTACCATGGATAGTTTCATGTGGCGTACTTCTTCAAGCCAGGTCATGTTTTCTTGCCGTTCCGGAGCAATGTACAGAATTTTTACAGTTCCTTGCTTCGCCTCTGTAATCACATTTATGTTTTCTTCATCACTCTGATTGCTGTTTATGCATTTCGCTATTATGCCCAGGGCTTGTAGTTTACTAACTTGGTCTCGCATCAGCGCTATCAAGGGAGAGAAAACTACTGTCAGTCCATCAAATAGAATTGCTGGAAA
>CALBTS010000528.1 GCA_937968035.1 uncultured Methanomethylovorans sp. | reverse complement strand
TGCAACTCCTTTTAACTCGGTGAAACTCTGTGGTTAAACAACCCAGCCCTTACAATAGGTTGACATATGGCGAAGGAGGTGAGGTGGACCCCCAAATCGGGAGGATGTGCTTCTGTCTGAGGCATTATTAAACCACAGAGTAGCACGGAAAAAGAAACTGAGTTTCACGGAGTTGGTAGTATTCTGATCAGGGTCCGAAGGCATAGCCTATAGATAACCGGTATCGTGGGCACGTGTGAACGTGGGCAAATGTGCACGTTTGCACATTAACGGGACCCGAAATATTGCTGCCCTATAATACAAAAACACTCGGCTACCCGCTGGACATGCATCAATTCCCCTATCAATCCAACAAAAATCTAAAATCCCTGTGCTCAGTTCCTTTCTTCACGACTCTTAATGTTGTTGAGCCAATAGGTTTATAAACGGAATCTCCTTCTTCCATATAGTTCCAAAGTGCACTACTCTCTTCAAGCCAATAGAATATTGCATAGTGCTTATTATTAACCACCATAGTCTTGACTGCATGATTCTTATCAATGTACTTCTCTTGGATAACTCCATTAATATCTACTGCTTTAACCCTCTCATATCTTGATTGACAAGATATTGAAAATAGAGTCAGTAGAGCTATGAATAGTGCTTTCTTCATTATAGACCAAATACTTTTGTGGCTACTGCACCAGCACTTCCTCCATATAGCCACTTCGATCCAACTGAAAGGTTTGTAGAACCTCCTTTCCAAAGTGGATCAACACCTCCTGAAATCCCCCTGTTAACGCTTTGCCAGGCACCTCCATTTAGTATACTGCCTCCGTTTTGGTAGGTAGATGCTCCCTGAAGAGAACTCAATGAAGGTCTATCTGCAGCTCGATAATTCCCCCAGACAACACCCACTGAAGCCGAGATATCTAATCCTACACCGCCACCACCAGATACTGAGGCAAACCATCCTTCTCCATCCATATATCCAAATGTTGCACTTCCAGTAAACCCACCTCCAAGAATTGCACTGCCAGATAATTGCACACCTATCATATCAGCGCCCTCGACACCCTGATTTCGCATAGATGCCATAAATATATCTGTCTTGTATTCTCTTGGTATAGATTTATTATTAAGGTACTTTGACCTTAATTCAGGGGTTCTTGCTAATCGTCTTGTTCCACTTTCCCTTGCCCCAACTGAAACAGGAGTGTTCTGGTAATAATTCACATATTCGCCATTCTCCATTTGAGCAGAATATTCCTTCCCAATATTTCTATAAGTCTCTCCATCAATCTTAATCTTCTTGGCATCATTGTTCTGATGTATAACTGCACCAGATTCAGACTCATACCAGTCCCTACCATCAGGATCAACAAGACGGATAGGATTATTGATGCAATAAGAATATGGAGAGGTGTTGGGATTCTTATCACTCAGCGGATCCACAGAGAGCCAGATAGAGATATTGGGATCATAGTATCTGGCCCCGAAGTATTGACACCTAATCTCATCACCCCTTTCCTCATGACTAAAAACAGCCACGCTGCCATCATAGGTGGCAGCAAAATTCCGTGCGGGTGCATAATTTGCTTCATAGCTGTAGGTCAAATATAATCATAGTGTTATGGCGGCCCATTATTGCTAGTTTTGTTCAAAATATATCTGCATTTATGGAGTACCTGAAAACTCGTTTGATAAATATCATAGTATCTGTAACTGTAAGTAGTAAAAACTGCCTCTTGGTAGTCCTTTTCGGAAGATGAGCAGATAATCGGATAATTAATAGCGTATCGATTGAAGTCAAGTTCAAGATTAGATAAAAGGATTACCTCACGGTCCTCTATGGAAGAAGAATAAATGGTAGAATAATAATTAAGAGTACGAAGAAAGGGATCACTGTTTGAGAGGCTATACACGACAACCTTGTACCCAGGTGTTCCATAGTTCGGGGGGAAATAGTTGTTAGAATAAATAGAATCAATGAAATAATGAGAAAGACCCATTGAAGAGTCTAATGCAGGATAAATAAAAATGAGATGTAAACAATCATCGGAAAAAATAAATCCTCCAAACTTTTCAGTATTGTTAATGTGATTATTTAGTATGCATATTAACCCGCTATCAATACTATCTATCGCATTGTATACCAGTATTGTATCTCTTACTTGAGTATACCCCAGATGACTAAAAACAGTGAGACAGATAATTGCAATAAACCGCTTCATATTGATTTGATTCATTTCTTGATTATTTATTAGCGCGCGCGCCTAATACTTTCCCACGGGCTAAGGCCGCCTCTTGCTTTAGTCAAAGTACCACCATCATATTGGTAAATTTGTCTATTGGGCACATCATAAACCTCTCTGATGAAACTGTGGGATGAAGCCGCTGCAGAATTGAGGTCTCCGACCTTGCCAGTCGAAGTACGTAAATCGTATGAAGGCGGCCCTCCTGACCCGGGATGTGAATGCGACATTCTAGAAATGATGCTTCCAAACTCTTTTTCAAAAACGCCTGTCATTCTTGTATAGCCGCTTTTACTATCGTGGCCAACCACTCCACCACCACTCTGAATCTCTGCGAATGCATATTCAACATCAACGCTACTGGCGGCAAACATATAGAAACTCTCTGCCTCCTTTGAGTCCCCAAACATAAACATTTGTGCATCGGAATAGGCTTGTTTCCTATCAAATACTCCTTTTGTTACATATTGATCGTCGCCTTTAGAATTAGTGACTTTGTCGACTTGCTTCAACTCTGAGAGCTTATGTTCACCTGTATATTCTTCGCCCTTCTTAACAGATATGATTGACCCATCTTTGGTCTGATAATGTTGAGTTTCGCCACTATGGGTAACATTTCCTTTCTTCTTGTTTAGTTCGTAATCATCTCTACCATCAGGGTCAATTACTCCTACTGGATTCAAATTACAATAAGCGTATGGAGAAACACCGAAATTCTTATCACTCAACGGATCCACGGAAAGCCAGATAGAGATATTCGGATCATAGTACCTGGCCCCGAAGTAGGAGTAGCTAGAAATGAAATCTCCGATATATTCCATCAGGCGTGTATCGCTCATGTAACTTGATCCTTCCACGTGAGTTGAACTCAATAATCTCAAGTACCACAATTTCACTATGATAGTTCAAATTGTTTGGTCTTTGCTTTTTCATTTCTCTGACCAAACATCTTACTCTATTTCTTTTATAAAACAGAGTGTATTGCAACGTATCATTTGAGTAGAACATGTGAGCAATTAGCATACGATGCTTATTGCTTTTATCATTATAGTAAGCAGTCCATGTCCCTTGTTTTTGATGATTAAGGTAGAAGCCTTTAATGCGAACCTCGGGAATGATGAAGATGTCTCTTATTCCATACCGAACAGGAAAGTCATATTCCATTTCACTCCATTCACCTTGTTTGCTTCCAATTGAATCGTAGCCCGGTTCAGTCGACTTTCCATCCTGAACTAATTTATCCCTATTATGAATTGGTTGCTGTCCTATTAGAAACAGCGCAGGCAGGCAAAGAAATGAGCATATGAGAAAGTTTAGTCTATACATTGATTTTTATTATTTATAACCACCAGATCCAAACCCAAAAACTCTATATTCAAAGAAACCCCCATTGCATATCGTTTGTAAGTAGGCGCCGTTAATCAACTCATTCACGAGTTTAGGCGCATTACCTACATGCCTTTTAAAGTAGCCATAATGAGTATATTTAAACATATCAACATCTTTATATTGAAACTAAATGCCATGGATGTTATTTACGACCCATTCTTTCGCATCATATTCATTTTGCATCGTGAGCCCAGCACTTCCTGATTTGAGATTGAACATACCAGCTAAACCATCAACCAGATGTTTAGCTTCTTCAAACATCCCACTCGTTCCTAGTTCTTTAGTTATCGAAGGATCCCAGAAAACACTGTATACGTCTCTTAAAGCACCATTCGATCCACCTTGATCAGTCCCATTATACTCAACAGTTCCTCCTTCATAAGGTGAATTACTTAATGACATATCATCTACGAATCTGACATTGATTGAACTGTTGTTTTCTAATTGTTCGAAGATCTTTGCAAAAGCAGGTTGATAATCATTATTAGTCTGCCTTCCTCTCTTATTATATTCTGGTGTTGCAGCACGCTTGGCGGCACCATAACCTGGCGCAGTTTCATCCACATCTCGTCCATCAGGATCAATTAACCTGATTGGATTGTTCAGAGTATAGTTATACGGCGTATGTCCCGGATACTTATCACTCAACGGATCCACGCTCAGCCAGATGGAAATATTTGGATCATAGTATCTGGCTCCGAAGTAGGAATACCCCGTCTCATCATCCAACTCTTTCCCCGAAAACTTATACGGAGTGTTCCAGGTACTTCGTTCTTCGATGAATAATTCGCCAAAGGGAAGGTACTCCAGGTGCTGGGTGGGTTCGCCGGTGGCACCGGTGATGAAACTGCTGGAGCCCAAATGGTCCGGGTGGTAGAAGAACACCATGGGTTCTGTTTCCCATCCCAGC
>CALBTS010000527.1 GCA_937968035.1 uncultured Methanomethylovorans sp. | reverse complement strand
ACCACCGAGATCTACACTCTTTCCCTACACGACGCTCTTCCGATCTGGGTCGATGAGAACTCTCTTACCCAACTTTCTCGCCTCGATCCTCCCATCTTGAATCATTCGGTAGATGGTAATCACCGAAAGATTCAGTATCCCCGACGCTTCCTTCACCGAAATCAACCGTCGATACATGGATGCCTCCTTGGTTTAGGGGCAAAAGTATCGTATATTCCCGATCTTCATTTCCCTCTTGCATCATATCAAATAGCGGTCTAAACTGCCTGTGTAAGAATAATTTGGGTTAATCCCACCTCGTATCCCAATTTAGCGAGGTGTATATGTCCTTCTATGTATTTGCAGAAAAACCTTTTGACAATGATCACGAAAAGGCTAAAAGCAAACTGATTCTGGATTTACTCAAGCCCCTATACCAAGATAATCCCGAATACTGCTATTGCCTTCTCGACATCCCTTACCACGATTCTTCTGGGGATAGGATAGGTCAATACGATATAATCGTCTTGATGAGGAACTCCATTTCAACGATTGAAATGAAATCAATGAATGGACGACTTGTTGGAAATATTACTAAGAACTATGGGAATGATGATTTGGCAATCCACTATCAGGGTGGTGGGCAAGGTATAATCAGAGTATCACAGGTAGAAAGTCAGCATAAGCACCTAATTGATCGTCTGGTCAATGATTTTAAAAGTTCGATGTACAAAGATGCAGACAAATACCAGATTGATAGCTACCTCCTTTTTAGAGACCCTTTGGATACCACGCTATTTGAAATCACGAATCCTCAAATAGCAAAGTGGTTAAAAATCGTTACCGAGCAAACTTTCATAACAGCGTGGAAAAATGCTAAACACTCATCTCAGTTTTCACTTGCAGAGAATGAGATTCATTTTATAGCTGAGGACTGCTTCAAACTTAATGAAGTCGAACCATCTGATTATTCTATAAATTTTACCTCCATCAGAGATCGAATAAATAGGTTGTTAGGCATCGAAGCAGATTATTTATACAAATCATTCAATTACGAGATGATCAGAAAAACGGTGCTTGAACGATTGACTGAAGAAGAGTTTATTGAACTTTTAACATTGCGTAGATCAATATCGTCTCTTGATCCACAAAAGCAACAGAGGTTCAAAATGTTATTTAATAAGCTTACAGTCCCTTATCTTTCATATCAACGTATTGACAACTTCTTCCTGAGTGAAATTCTCGTTCAAATTCGCAACATACTTGATCATGCCACTGATACATTCATATCCATTCCTAAAGCAGTCCATGACATGAATTTGGATAATCCAATAGTTCCAAAACTAACGGGTGTTAATATTGGAGTAGAAGCAGAAACAATGATAGAAAGTGTGAAGGCGATTGAAAATCTGCTCTATGATTTCTCATCGTTTGTTGAAATAAAAATCGACAAATGGGGCAGACTTCCAGAATGCAAAAAAGATGTAGATCGCGGAGTATTATTGCTCAATATCTGTTTAAGGATGGAGCCATTCCATGAATAAATATCATCTAACAGTTCTCGTAATTCTATTTCTCACTGCTTCCTGCACTTCCATCCAGATTCAGGAAACACTAGATGACATACGAACCAAATCATCCCAACTCCTACATGAGCAAGGAATCGTAGTCAAAAATGACTATTCAAAAATAATCGAAGTATCACCGTATCGAACCAACACGCCAGACAAGCAAGCATCATCGATTTCAATCTCACTCAACAACAGTGTGTTTCATAATCCCGAAGCCAAGTTACGAACCCTTGTAGAAGCGTTGTTGAAGGGTGTTGATGATCCAGTTCGTCAGGTCAAGATTCTACATGACTGGATCGCCTTGAACATTTCCTACGACGCATTCTCATTCAGTAGAGGGGTTATACCTGAACAGTCATACTCGAGTGTACTCAAGGCAAGGAAAGCAGTATGTGACGGCTATTCAAGTCTCTTCCTGCAAAGGTGTACACTTGCCAAGATCAAGTGCCACAAAACTAACGGTT
>CALBTS010000526.1 GCA_937968035.1 uncultured Methanomethylovorans sp. | reverse complement strand
TCCATGTCCAAAGGTAAAGCAATTATTGATGGCCACATGTGCATCTACTGTGGCAAATGTGTGAAAGTCTGCCCTGTACATTATACTGAAGGATAAGAAAAAAGTGGAACTGGATGTGGAAGCGAACATAAGGTCTTTCCGCAAGAAAATGAAAAAACACAAAGGAACTGCTCCAAAAAGCCGCATGGTGAAAGGAGAACTAAAACTACTTGAAAGACAAAAGAAGATAATACAGGACACTTTACGGAAACTTAAACGTCTTAAGCCTTAACAATCTGCATTTCCTCAAGACTTTATTTTTATTCGTGCACAAAACTTTAATTATCAGGGAACATAGGAGTACTTATGGACAGAGAGGGGAAGAAATCCAATTCTAAGGGAACCATGCTTTTCCTGATTATTACAGGCTTGGTATGCATGGCATCAGCAATCTTATATGCAATTTTTGAAAGCATTAACCGGTTTTCTGGACCTGGGCAGATCGTCCTGTCCCTGGGGCTTGCAGGAACAGGTATTCTGCTTATTCTGATGGGTCAGAACCTGCTCTTTCTTCTGAAACCAGATACAGGCTTTCTTTTAACATTCGGTTCGATCTTATCCGCTTCAGGTATCCTTGGTTTTATCCTTCTTTATCCTGATGCCTGGTTCTATCCTAAAGTGGCATACGTAATACTTGCTTATGGTGCAGGAATTCTACTGCTTTTATGCGACATCATGTTGCAACAATTCCGGAATGTTCCGAACCCCATCCATTGCAGGTCCGAACCCGCAAATATCAATAGTATAGATACTATGTCTTCTGGAGAAAAACAATTAACTGCAGCCCTTAGCAGTATGATGGTATCTCAGATGATACATCCGGCAAACGAATTTTCCGGATGGAGTTCCACATGTCACGAAAATGAGATGTTTGTTTGTGATGCCGATATAATTACAGATGGAACAGAAAAAAGTAAAACCTGTGAAACTGGAACAGCAACCGAGAGCGTTCCTGAAACAATGTTCCCGGAAACAATGATAGATCTTAACCCTGAGCCACCTGAAACAATAGAAGAAACCGCAACAACAACCGATATAATTGAAAAGGGAGTTGTCGCTGTAATTGATGTCAAGAACTTCCTGTCTATGAAAAGAACTGACATCAAAAAAGACGACCACATGAGGGAAGCCGCTCATAAGATCCTGAGATTCCATTTTGGACGGATGATAAAACATGAACGTGGCACAATGCTGGGTAAGGATATAGAAGAGTTGCATGACATGCGGGTCGCAGCTATGCGCATGCGTTCTGTGTTGCAGGTATTCAATGGTCATCTGGATATGGATACAATGAAGCCTGTTTTCAGGAACATAAAAGCTACGCGTAGATCCCTTGGAGCTGTCCGCGACCTGGATGTGTTCATAGAAAAGATACAACATTATATCGGATCACTTCCCCAACAGAGAACTTCAGAACTGGACGAACTTGCTGGAACTCTTCTGATAGAAAGGGACAAGGCAAGAGGACTTATGCTGCTGCATCTTGACAGCACCAAATATGACAAGTTCAAGCTCAAGTTCACAAAAGTGCTGGAAAAAGGGGGAAAATGGGAAGAATCACTGGTAGACCGGGACGGCAGACCCCTGCCCCACCGAGTAAGGGATGTGCTCCCTTCTCTTTTGTATAACGAGCTCGCTAAAGTGCGAGCCTACGATGATCTGGTACACGAAGATGAAACCTCCTTTGAGATGTTGCATGCTTTGCGCATAGATGTGAAGATCCTAAGATATACACTGGAATTCTTCGAGGAAGTACTGGGGGAACAAACAAAAGACCTTGTCAAAGACCTCAAAGCACTGCAGGACAATCTAGGTGATATTCATGATGCAGTTGTTGCAATAGAACTACTGGAGAACTACCTGAAATACGGGAAATGGGGTTCTGGAGAAGGAAAGACAGCCGGAGAAAATATGATGTTATCAGACCCCGGGGTCGAAAATTATCTTAAATACCGTAAGAACGAAGTCGTTGAATTACTTGAAGCTTTTCCAGAAGTATGGGCAAAAGTAATGGACCCGGCTTTTGGGGTCAGGTTCTCAAATGTGATAGCCGAACTATACCAGAATTGAAAAGGGTATTTAGTCTAGAATAATATAGAAAATATATACATGTATGTAGAGCTATTGCTAATAAGTATAAAATGTTATTATAAGGGAACCAATATTTTGTGACAATATCCTTTAGGTTGCAACCCACGAAATTGTGCTCGCATGGTGGAGCATATGGTAATTGGAAAATTTAAATGTGATTTAAATTATATATTGTGATCTAGATGGTGAATAAAATAGTCAAATATGTTAACCGTGAGATGAGCTGGCTTTCTTTCAATGAAAGGGTATTGCAGGAGGCAGCAGATCCTTCATTGCCATTACTGGAACGTTTGAAGTTCCTAGGCATTTTCTCGTCGAACCAGGATGAATTCTTCAGTGTGAGAGTGGGAACTGTCCACAGAATGATCGATGCCGGTGTGAAATCCAGTGAAACGATAGGAGATTCACCAAAAAAAACAATGAAACTTATCCATAAAAGAGTATTGCAGCTGAGAGACAAGTTCGATGATGTATTCTCAGAGATAGAAAAAGAGCTTCAAAAAGCAAATATATTCATTATCAATGAAACTGAACTTACTCAGCAGCAGCAGGAGTTTGTGAGGGAATACTTCATTTCCAAAGTGCGTCCCAGGCTTGTACCTGTCATGTTCCGGGAACTTCAAAAATTCCCTTATCTAAAGAACCAGGCCGTATACCTGGCAGTTGCCATGTACAAGTATCGGGACCCACAGGATTTCAACTACGCCCTGATAGAAGTACCTGCAGATGTGTTACCCCGTTTTCTTCCGTTACCATCGGACTCCGGAACCCAGTATATAATAATGCTGGATGATGTGATACGTTTTGGCCTCTCAAACATTTTCTCTATCTTTGATTATGATTCCATAAGTGCATACACCATCAAGCTTACAAGGGATGCTGAACTCGATATTGAAGACGATGTGATGAAAAGCTTTTTTGAAAAGATCTCAGAGGGTCTCAAGCAAAGAGAAAGAGGGGAACCTGTGAGATTTGTATATGACAGGGAAATGCCGGAAGACCTGCTGAACATCATACTTGATGGCCTGAAAATGAAGAACTTTGAAAATATAGTTCCCGGAGGAAGATACCACAATGCACGGGATTTCATGAACTTCCCGGACGTGGGTGAAAGCTCTCTCTTATATGAAAAAAACAAGCCAATAAGACATCCCGATCTTCCAGTTAACCGCAGCATTCTGGAAGTAATACGCAGCAAAGATGTAATGCTCTGTTACCCCTACCATTCTTTCGATCATATGATCGATCTGTTAAGAGAAGCGGCCATTGATCCTAACGTCACCACCATTAAGATGACACTCTACAGGGTAGCTAAGAACTCAAATGTGGTGAATGCCCTCATCAATGCTGTGAAGAACGGTAAATCCGTAACAGTGGTCATCGAGCTGCAGGCGCGTTTCGATGAGATGGCAAATATCTTCTGGACGCAGAAACTGGAAGAGGCGGGAGCTACCATTATAGATGGTGTTCCAGGACTGAAGGTACATGCAAAACTTTGCAAGATCACAAGGATAGAAAATGAGATCCCGGTGACATACGCGTGTATAGGCACAGGCAATTTTAATGAGTCTACTGCTCACGTTTATAGTGATCATGCATTGCTCACATCCAATCCTTCCATAACCAGCGAAGTGAAACACCTTTTCGATTTCTTTGAGCACACATACAAGCATATCAGTTATGATCACCTCATCGTTGCACCTCACTACATGCGCAACAAGATCTATCGGCTGATCAATACGGAGATAAGGAATTCAAAGGCCGGAAAACAGGCTTATATGTACCTGAAGATGAACAATCTTGTGGACCGCAGGATGATAGAAAAACTCTACGAAGCAAGCCTGGCAGGCGTTAAGATCCGGATGGTAACCAGAGGTATATGTTCTCTGGTTCCCGGAGTCAAGGGGCTTAGCGAAAACATAGAGGTCACAAGTATAGTGGATAAGTATCTGGAACATTCAAGGGTATTCATATTCTGTAATGATGGCGATGAGAAATATTTCATTTCCTCTGCAGACTGGATGGTGCGTAACCTGGACAGGCGAGTGGAAGTAGCAGTGCCTGTTTACGACAGATCTATACAGGAAGAACTTAAGCAATTCATGGAGATCCAGTTTGCCGATAATACCAAAGCTCGTATTATTAATAAAGAGCAGGACAACAAATATGTAAAGAGAAAACGGTCAAGCAAAATAAGGCGTGCGCAGGATGATCTGTACAAACTGTTCTCTGACAAAGCATCCGGAAAAGGTGGTATGGAGTGAAATTCGCTGCCATAGACGTAGGTTCCAATGCCGTGAGGCTTTTGCTTGCAAAGGTAGAAGAAGAAAGTGTTCGTCCCGTATATGAGAAAGTTGCCCTTTTCAGAATGCCTATCCGTCTGGGAGAAGATGCGTTCCCCCACAAAAGAATATCCGAAGAAAAGACCCAGCAGCTTGTTAAGACCATGGTTGGTTTCAAGTATCTGATGGATGCCTTTGAGCCTGCGGACTATATGGCATGTGCTACCTCAGCTATGCGTGAGGCCAGTAACAACAGGGAAATAGTTGACCTTATCAATAGGGAAAGCGGTATCGATCTATCGATAATTAGTGGAAAAAGAGAAGCTGAGATCATTTATTATAACCATGTGGAAAGACTGGCTGAGAATGAAAACAATTTATGCCACATGTACGTGGATGTTGGAGGCGGCAGCACTGAAATACTCGTCTTTGATGACAATAAAATAATGGAATCCCGGTCTTTTGATATTGGAAGCATACGCATACATGAAGGACTTGTGACCCGAAGGGAGTGGGAAGACATGAAACTATGGGTGAAGCATGTTTCTTCCCGCTATCACCCAATATCAGCAGTGGGAAGCGGAGGAAATATTAATTTTCTTTTCAGTGTCTCCAAAACAAAGGAAGGAACGCCTCTTGAATACGGTAAACTGAAAAAGCTGCATACTTATATCCGTTCATTCCCTATTGAACAGCGCATATCGGAACTGGGTATAAGGCCTGACAGGGCAGATGTGATAGTCCCTGCAGCGAAAATATACCTATCTGTGATGAAATGGAGCGAGATCTCGGAAATGTTCGTGCCTCAAATGGGACTTGCAGATGGCATCATCCATGTGTTGTACAGCAAACACAAGCAGACCTTTGTGTGATAATAAAAAAAAGTGTGCCTCAGGACTCATAGGGTTCATCACTGTTCAGAAAACAAGCTCATCACAGGCACACATTACACATTATTGATCAATTGCATCCTTGATCTCTTTTGCTATCTCAATAGCTGCTTGTTTTGGATCATCGGCCAGATAGATGCTCCTGCCGACAATTACCCAGTCTGCTCCTGCTCTTATAGTGTCAGCAGCATTTCCACCCTGTGCACCAACACCAGGAGATATGATAGCCATATCATCCCCTATTATACTGCGGATCATTTTTACACGTTCCGGGCGCGTAGCCGGTGCAACAACTCCCGCGACATTTGCATTTGATGCCATCTGCGCCATATCCTCTGCGACCCTTTGCATGAAATCAAGAGCTCCGGGATGGCTCATCTCAGTAACTACATATATTTCAGTTCCATGTTCTTCGGCAACTTCCACACACATATTAAGGCTGTCAGAACCGGTAAAAGCATGCACGATCACTGCATCTGCTCCTGCCCTGAACACTTCCTCACAGATCAGACGATCTGTATTAGGTATATCAGCTACTTTGAAGTCTGCTATCACAGGTACCATCTCTGCAATTTCACCTATGATGTCTTTTCCTGTTGCCAGGACAAGAGGATATCCTATCTTGATAGCATCCACATGGCCTTTTACGCTCTGGGCTATTTTAAGTGCCTGCTGTCTGTCCGTAACATCCAGGGCAAGTATTAATCGTGTATCCTTAATCAACTACATCACTTCCTGATATGTTATTTATTATCCTTAGCCAGCCTGCTCCTTACAGCTGCCACAAGCAGAGGCAGAGTAATGGTCGCATCAGAGTGGACCGTGACCGAGCGGGCACTTTCACTTACCTTGCCCCACGAACGTGCTTCGTCAAGTGTGGCACCGCTCAAACCCCCGGTTTGAGGAGTGTCCATAGTAAGCTGTATAGCATATTCGAATTCCTGATGTGTCACGAGCATGGACTGGAAAATGTAGTTCTTGGGAACTCCACCGCCGACCAGCAATGCACCCGGGTTCTTTGCTTCATAGCAGATATCGATGATCTCCCTCATATCAGCGAATGCATCGACATTAAGAGTATGCATCTGTTTGTACAGCCAGGCTTGCAGCCCTATCATGGAATCCTGGATGGCAGGGCAATACACAGGCACGTTCATATCCGCAGCAGTACGTAATATGGAATTCTTATCATCGATGTTATTACCGATGTGTGTCATGAATTCCCTGATGGATATGGTCTTGTCACCGATATCGGAGAAGATGGACTGCATCTTCTCTTCAAGATCCGTGAAATGGTGCTCAGGCAGGAACACATCGTAGATACGGTTGATCTCCTGATGCTTGAGTTCCACATCATCGGTTTGCTCGGTACCTTTGTAATGGTGCAGACCCATGGATTCCACTACCTCGTGCACCATATTTGCTCCTGTGGTGACAAGTACATCAATGTAACCATCCCTGATGAGGTCGGCTACTATGGCGCGCATGCCTGCTGGCACCATGGCTCCGGCAAGTCCGAAGAAACTGGTGCTCTTGTTGCTTAACATCTCATGATATATATCTACTGCATCGGCTATCCGGCCTGCTCCGAAAGCACAGCCATCCAGCGCATGTATCAGTTCGTCCACGCCCATGCCGGCGGTGATCCTGGCCTGGTTAATAGGACACTGAAGACTTTCTTCCATTGAATGATGAACCATTTAAAAGCCCTTCTTTTTGTACGTTTACAGCATTCATGTGTTTTAAGGTTTCTTCATATCTACTTTACCTGCACAATTTAAAATGCATTACTGCCATATTCAAAGTAAAATCCATCCTATGTACGAATGACAATTAAGATCGAACCCATATTCAATGAGCCTGCACTTGTTGTAGAAAATGAAGCAAGGTCCCTGATAATAGCGGATATACATCTGGGAATAGAGTGGGACCTCTATACCAGTGGTTTTTCCATACCCAGCCGCATGCAAAAGGGACTTGATCGCATTCTGGAATATATAGGATCTGTAAAACCAGAGAGGATAATACTGCTGGGAGACGTCAAACACAATGTTCCTCAGATCTCCTGGCAGGAAAGGGATGAACTACCCTATTTCCTGGGCGCTCTGGCAGAACACACGCATGTGGATATCCTTCCTGGTAATCATGATGCAGGTATAGAGTTCCTCCTTCCTGAAAGAAAGGATGTGCAGTTGCATTCTTCCAGAGGTACTGTAATAGATGGTGTAGGCTACTTCCACGGCCATACCTGGCCAGCTCCCGAACTGCTTGAAACCGAGTATATCATCACAGCCCATAATCATCCCACGATCCGTTTTACTGATCCACTTGGCCATACGGTAGTGGAACCTGCGTGGGTGCGCACCCGGCTGAAAAAAGAGGTATTGCAGGCACATTATAGCAGCCTGGACCTGAAAGAGGTGTGGAAAGACCCAAGGGTATTCATTGTACCATCTTTCAACGAACTGTGCGGAGGCGTTGCATTCAACGAGTCACTGGAAGATGACCTGCTGGGTCCGATATTTTCATGCGGAGGAGTTGAACTGGATAATGCAGAGCTCTACCTGCTGGATGGTACAAAGCTGGGGCTT
>CALBTS010000525.1 GCA_937968035.1 uncultured Methanomethylovorans sp. | reverse complement strand
AGATCGTATTCGGTGACTGGAGTTCAGACGTGTGCTCTTCCGATCTTGTCAATCCTGTAAAAAGCTGCACCAAATCCTTATCATCGCTAAAACTTGTCCTAACAGCTATGTTCGTCCCGTCCACAGCACAGATTACAGGCCGATCGGCAGTGGCAGTGGCAGTTATATTCGCCGGTATATGGCTCATCAAAATCATACTTGCACACAGAATGCAATGAATTTTCTTTCTCACTTTCATAATGCTTACCTCCTATTTAGCTTCTTTTGCTGTAATCTCTTTAATAACCGCGTCCGAGCCTACACCAGATAACTTCATATCGGTTGCCAACAGCTCCATATTATCTAAATTGATGCCCTTTAAAGTGATGTTCGCCGTTTTCCATTGATTTGTGCCGGTTCTGTTGATAAATGCTGTTCTGCTGTCCAGCTTACGTGTCAACAGGTTATCCATCCAAACATAATACTCAAGCTTCAAAGGCATAACGCCTGTATCCATATAGGTAACAGAAAGCGTAACGTCTTGTTTCGCACCCCAAACTACATCATTGTTCACATTGAGATACATTTTTTTGCCGTTATTTATGCGATACGCTTGCTCGCCGCTTATTTGCACAGGTTCCAAATCATATTCAAATTCTGCATAATCTAATGCTTCGCATGAGTCGGAAAGCTGAACCCTTTGTCCGTTTTGAGGTACACTGACCAAATCCGAAATATCCATCCAACCTATTCTACCCTTGCCCGTTTCAGAGGTAGTACCAAAAATGACGGTATTTCCGTCCTGACTTGTTGACGGGTGCGGGTGAAAAGCACTTGTCCCATTATGCGGAGGATTGGCAATAAGTTGCCATTTGCCGCTGTCTACATCGAGCAGGTAAATTGGCCAATGATTCATATTATGAGTAAAGTTATAAGTCTGGTCTGCAACGACCCATCTTGGGTCAACCGAGCTTACGCCCGGATGCGTCAGAAACATATCGTATGTCTTATTGTCGATGGTTAAAGTAGGGTATCCTACATATTTTCTGTCCCGCCCGTTTTTATTGAGCAGAACGATGCCGGCGTAGCCTATAACCATGTCGATATTGCTATAAGCACCTGCTTTGTTGATTACTAAATTTTCCCCATCACTGGTCCAGGTTTCATGACAGTTCTGCTCTCCATAGTTCATTCCCAGAGATGAATATCCAATCCTATACTCTTTAAAGAAGTTAAAGTCATCACCTGTTTTGGTATTGTGCATCCATATTCTGGTAAATGAACGAAAAGGAGCAGGACCTGTATACGAACCTCCCGCACAATAGAGTAAAAGGTCAGTATAGATTGGGTTGACGCTCACGTAGATCGGAAGAGCGTCGTGTAGGGAAAGAGTGTAGATCTCGGGGGTCGCC
>CALBTS010000524.1 GCA_937968035.1 uncultured Methanomethylovorans sp. | reverse complement strand
CTGGCAGCAGTTGACGAGTCAGAGCTGTAGAACGAAATATAATCACCGCTCTCTGTCTTTGCCTTAAGGAAGAAACCAGTGTTCTTACTCTTTCCGCTTATATATTCCTGGACGAGTTCCGTAACATCAAATTCATAGTATTTGTTATCAGCCAGCTTGCTGGCAGGGAACGTAAGAGATGCGTACGGGGTACTGCCCTGAGCAACGCCATTCTTATCATACCAATTACCTCCTGCTATATCCCAGGAAGTACCAGAGGCACGGTTGTTCCAGCTGACGTACTTCGGATCCCACTCAACCGGTCTGTAGACCTCCACAACAGTATCAGAAGCTCTCGTCCTGTCCGATGGATAATACCAATAGAGGGACAGAGTTGCCTTAGATATTGTGTCCGTTGTGCTGTAGCCACTCAGATCGAATATCATCAGATCCCTGCAGCGAGTTGAGCTTTTTCCAATGTCAAGGTAAGCTAAACTTGAATAGACGGTACTTGAGTACGACTCGATCAATCTGTTGTCATAACTAACCGAATGGGAAGCCGAACTGGAAGTAGTTGGGCTTGTGGGCGTTGTTGTGCCATTAACAACCACAGTCATCGTGTCTGTGGAAGTCTGACCGGCCGTGTCAGTGACAGTAAGGGTCACAACATAGGTACCTGCAGCTGTAAATGTCTTCGTGGTTGTTGCACCGGTAGCTTCAGAGGTAATGCCATTTGAAGCATCGAAGTCCCAGGAGTACGAAGCTACACCTTTGTCGTCGGTAGAGGCACTTCCATCAAAATTAACAGAAGAACCTGCTGTTGCAGTCTTATCTGCACCAGCGTTAGCGACCGGAACAGCATCGATCTGATTAGGAACTGTTGAACCGCTCTTAGATGCCTGAGCAGTGTTCCCATATCTGCCAATATTGATTACTCCACCATTGGGAGAGGGTTCGCTGCTGTATGCAGATCCGGAATATCCTGCATCTATCAGTGGACTGGAAACTGGATCAGTTACCCACTTGCCATTTGAATAACGACCTGCTTTGCTCTTGAGGTGGTAATCACGAGAGTTCACATTAGAATTGGTTGGATCGGCACACTGTGGATCAACACGGAGATTATTGGTCATGGTTATACTTCCACCATATGTGTCCCCATTCTTATTGTTGTAAAAATCATTATTTTGTACAACAAACTTGGAGTATGTTGGATTGGTATTCCATATCCCCACACCAGAGCCAGTAACAGATGAAACACCATCTGAGTTCATGATGATATTATTTCTTACATAGGTTGTAAACTGGGTCTGTTGCTGACGTCTGTCGGGACGGAGATAATATTTGATAGCAGCATGTCCACCATCATCGAACACGTTGTTCTCGATAATTGTGTTATCGAAATCACCAAGAGTGATACCAGCATTACTGTATCCCGTGTTTGTTGAATACTGGCCTACCTTTGTGAAGATATTGTGGTGGATGTATACATCACGGGCATGGATCACATTGTCCTGATAGTTCGCAGTTATCCAGATACCTGAACCCTTCAGGGAATATAGGTGATTATTATAGACCTCAATATCGTCGAACACATGACTGGTAGTAGCAGATGTGCCTATCTGAATTCCAGGTCCTGTGGACTCACCTGTTATAAAATTGTCATGGATAATAGAATTCGTATTACCATCTGCCAACCTGCATGCGCTGTTTGTTCGTGTGTAGACGGTGTTGTAAGCAAATTCTACATTGCGGCATCCAAGAGCGTATAGAACATCATGACCTAGCTTGTATACATCATTGTTAGTGAATTTAATGTTACTAGCCTTTCTTACCTGTAATCCGTCACCACATCCCCATTCAAGGCGCATGTGTGAGACTTCTATGTTGTTACCACCTTCAAAGCGCATCATATTGTAATATCCGGCTCCAAGAGAAACACCCTGATTTTCGCTGTTTCCATCAATAATGAAACCCGTGACCGTAATGTCACCATCTGTTCCCATGTTTGCCATCATAGGTACTTCACTGGACCAGCCAGCATTTGCAACCAGTTTTATTTCAGCGGTCGAGTCGCCTGTAAGGATCGTATTTGCACCGATTCTGAGAGTGCTGTCTATCCAGTATGTATTTGGGCCTCTGAGATATACAGTACCGCCACCAATACTGTCAATATACGCAAGTGCTTTATTAAGTTCAACATGATCATTTGTTCCGTCACAGTTGTAGTCGCCACTTCCGTCCGTATCAACATATACGGTCGCAGCGGAGGACAAACCTGATCCAACTATGGAAAAACACAGGAAACAAAACGACAGGCCAAGGAAGAACACCGATATTTTTTTTAATGTGACGTTGTCTTTATTTTTCTTTCTAAGTGTATTATCTTTTTTAGAGAAAGCAGTCTTTGTAGCAAATAAGCAACTACTTACCCATAATGCAATTAACAATACATGACGGGATTTAGCCCACCGATGGGCACTAAATCTTTCGAAGATGTTAAAACATATACTTTCAACCATATTTTGTACACCTCTCTTTTCATTTGTTTGAATTGAGTTCTATATTTTTGTTCAAATGCGAAATTCCTGTGCAGCAGAACATATCCATAACCAGGATAACATATAGTTATGAAACCTGTATCTCATCCAATATTCTCATGTCCCGGAGCCTGCAACCTTTGGGTGAAAGATTACCTTGCATTCTGGTCCTCATTTCTGTTAAACTGTGATCTGAAGATCAAAAGGAATTCTTCAGTTACTCTTTCGAATTCACCAGTTTTGTGTTGATACTATGGTGGTACGGATGCCAAAAGAGGGCATCCTTTTGCAGAAACATCTTAAAAAGCCTTTATTTCTGTTTCTCTGTTAAAATACAGAGAAATTGATCCACGGAAGAGATGTGGTTCTTCGGAAGGCTACTGACTTCCCAGACCTTATAAAGACCTTATAAAGATGAAATATCCTGCAATTTCTCAAATGACTAACCATAGAGATTGAACATTTCTTGTGTTGATATTGCTATATTCAATTGTCAACAACCCCGTTTTTCGCATAGGTTCGCATTTATGTTTGAGATATATAAACATACTTACCAGCTAAAAGGCATTTAAATCCTTAAATTTTTAAATAGAAGTAAAAATAGAGATTTTTTATTATTTTATCTTTTCATATGCATATAATATGACATATAGGTGTATTCACATCTTTTTTTTAGATTTAAATCTAATATAGATTTTATTTAAAATAGATAATAATAAAATAAAAAGAAAAATGTAACATATTGAAGTTCCCTCAGCGGCCCAAGATGAGTGTGAATGAATAGATAGCCTCACAGACCATCTTAAATCAGATTTAAGGAAACTATAGAAATCTTATTTTAAAATGATCGTATTATAAAGCTTCATTAACCATGATAAAGTATTATATACTCCTGTTACCTTCAAATTGAAAAAGAATTGCAGCAGCTCGACGTAAATTTTATTGCGAGTAGTCAAATAAATAAGAGGGAATATATAGATTTTGAATTAGCTGTGTCGTCGTGAGATCAAAGGCATTTTTCAGTTTTAGATATTAAGTTGCCTCAAACAATAACATAAACCCTAAATAATGTAAACATAAAAGATTATAGATATGTGGGAAAAGGCATGAGATTTTGAAAAGAGAAGAAAAGTAAGATACACATCTTCTATTTAAATAATGCATTTGAAAATGGCATTGGATAACAGATTATTTCTTATTTTCTTTTTAATTAATATCAACTAATATGCATTACATAGATCAAAAATTTGATAAAACAAAAAGCAAAAACTATTGCATAAGCACACTTCCAAATCAGAAGCGGCTATCTGCAAAGCAGGTGAAAAATTCAGTGCATAGTGTTCTTTTCCTCTATCTTGCTCAATGCATCTGCAGCTCCCTGACAAACATATTTATTGGGATCGTGCAAGGCTTTATTAAGGGAGACAACTGACCTTGCATCTCCAATAAGACCCAGTGCATCCGCAGCCTGACGGCGGACATAGCTATCAGGATCTTCCAGGGCTTTTATGAG
>CALBTS010000523.1 GCA_937968035.1 uncultured Methanomethylovorans sp. | reverse complement strand
ACATATTCCTACGGATGATTAAGGTAGCATAATTTTTGATTTTATTTCCTTATTTTTATGACATCCAATTTAAGGAAATGAAGTTAAAAAGACATGAGCTGAAGGAGTTTCTTGATGAAAAGGTTGAATTATATAACCAGCCTTCCTTCATTATGTGTGATCCAATTAGTATTCCACATCAATTTACTGAGAAGCATGATATTGAAATAGCGGGTTTTCTTGCAGCCACTATCGCCTGGGGGAACAGAAAGATGATTCTCAAAAATGCAAACCGAATTATGGAATTGCTCGATCATTCACCTTACGAATTCATAATGAATTCAAGTGATGATGAATTTCAGGGGATTGGAAATTTTGTACATAGAACATTTAATTCCACAGATCTGTTTTATTTCTTAAAAGCACTGCGACATATTTACAAGAACAAAGGTGGACTTGAAGCTATTTTCAGCACTTATCAAGCGACTGATTCTCTTCAACCTGCTATACATGAATTACACAATATTTTTTTTGAACTTCCACATGAAAAGAGAACGGAAAGGCATGTATCTGATCCATATAAAGGATCATCGGCAAAGAAATTAAATATGTATTTGAGGTGGATGATCCGGAAAGACAACAAAGGTGTGGATTTTGGCTTATGGGACACAATATCTCCATCAATCTTATCATGTCCGCTCGATGTTCATTCGGGAAAGGTGGCCAGGAAACTAGGCTTATTGAGGCGAAAACAAAACAATGCAAAGGCAGTTGAAGAACTTGACGAAGTTTTAAGAAGTTTCGACTCAGGAGATCCTGTTAAGTATGATTTTGCATTATTTGGATTAGGAGTCTTTGAAAAGTTTTCTGCAACATAATCCTTTAAATTTTATTGGTGACCACTTATTTTCAATCCGAAAAACAATTTTTAAGATCAATGAAATTTTTATCTAAGTGCAATATCTAACCATTAGATTATTAACAATATGAGGATTATCAATACCATCTGTCAAAATACATAAAGTTTTATAGAACTTACTTATTTGATATTTTTATAAGGGAATTTGAAATAAAGCTTTAAAGTAATTATATTTGACCGAGATACAGTAATAGTCAATTATGTCAAAAATTAATGCTAAAGAACTGATTATTAATTCAGCAACAAAGTATTTTTCAAAATTCGGTTTCCATAAAACTACCATGGATGAGATTGCCAGGCACATCCATAAGGCAAAAGGGGTATTATATTATTATTTTAAGGGCAAAGAAGAACTTTTTAATGAAGTGCTAAAACAGGAGTTAAATGCAGTTAAAATCGAACTAAAGAAGATTGTTGATGCAGAGAATGATTCGCTTATTACACTCAAAGAATACACCCTTACAAGGTTAAGGTTGCTGCATAGAGCAGTAAATTATCACGAAACCCTTAAAGCCGATTTCTTTGAAAAATATCTGTTTGTAAAAGATGTACGGGAAGATTTTGCTGCATTTGAAAGAGACCAATTGACAATAATACTTGAGAGAGGGAAAAAAGAAGGTTTTCTTGATTTTACGAATATAAGTTCAACTATAAATATTTTCATGATGGTCATCAATGGGATTGAAATACCATTATTTCTTCAGGAAAAGTATGCAGAATACGAGAGTACAATTGATGAACTATCATCTATGATTGTCAACAGTTTAAGAACACAAAAAAAATAAACACTCTTTTTTTAATCAAATTATGAATACAAAACACTTTTGGTTAAAATCTATTTATAATTTTGAACTGACCGCAAAACAGTAATAGTCAATATTTATTATATGGAACAATTTACCTGGAAAATCCTCAAAAACAGATGGATTATTATCGCAAGCGTAATAGTACTTACATTATTCTTCGGTTATCAAGCCAGTTTTTTAAAAATTAATTCAGATATAATTAGTTCCCTGCCTGATGACGACCCGGCGGCATCGCTTTTTAAAAATATAGGCAATGATTTTGGGGGCAATGAAATGGGTATGATTGTTCTTGAATCTGATAATGTATTTAAAAATGATTTGCTCAAACATGTAAAACAAATTACTGACAGTCTGAAAATTACACATGGTGTCTCTACCGTGACAAGTCTGACAAATATCCTCGACATAAAAAGCACTGAAGAAGGTATTG
>CALBTS010000522.1 GCA_937968035.1 uncultured Methanomethylovorans sp. | reverse complement strand
AAGGTAGAAAAAAGGATGGCAAACCCATCTACGAGTCATTAAAGCAAGAATATGGTCATCTCGTTTCGGGTGGAGAAGCCAGGAATATCAACTTCTTTTTCAATGAAACCTTCGAATATGCAAAGCACAGGCTCAAGAATAAAATACCTGAAGAAACGATCAATTCCAACAGATTATTCAATAACCTGCTTTCCAGTATGCCGATGGCTTTCAATCTTTTTCATCCCCTTATATTAATTAATGAGAAGTATCCTGATTCCATTACTAAAATGGTGAAGAATGTATTCCTTGATCTTCCAGTTGACAAAATTGATGAAATACTGATAGAGTTCATTCCTGTTCCTATCAGTTCCTATATTATGGATGGGTCGGCAATGGATTCCGCAATACTGTTTAAGGATATTAGAGGTAAGGAATACATCATATCAATTGAAACAAAATATACCGATCAGCTTGGCCAGAACATAGCAAAGGATAATACACTTAAACTTGATATTGCCAAATCACTTGGTATGTTTACTGCCAGGGGATTGGATTTAATTTCAGAAGGTTGTACTCAGATTTACCGTAATTTTCTATTGACCGAGAAGTATCGGCTTGTACATAGACTTGCAGATTCTTATTCAATAATTCTGGCTCCCAGGGATCATCCTACAACTGATAAGGAGATAGATTCTTTGGTTGGGAATCTTACACCGGATTTTAAATACAAACTACGTAAATATGCCCTGGAAGATTTTATAGAATCATTAAAACCTCATTGCCCTGAAGAATTTCAGGAATGGCTTAACTGGTTCTATAACAGATACCTCAACTTCAATAAAACAGGATATTTATATAAGGAATTTATCAATCAATGAAATATACGTCCATTAACATTCAAGGGAACCTTATTTCAGAGGAGATCCTTCAAAAAATTGAGAATTCTGATGCCCATGGACAACAAGGCAAAGACTTTGGATTTGATCCTGGTACGAATCTCCGAAGCGAAATTGAATACGCCTGGAGTAAAATAAAGCTGGACTGGAAGTACTTCTTTGAACGTATAGAAAAACTTCCGTCTTCTGATCCCTATGGAACTTCGCTTTCGAGAAAATGGATGACAAGTTTCTTCAACACACTTGGATTTGACCTTAGCCTTCAAAAAGCATCTTTACAGGGTGATAATCAACAATCTTACAACATCAGCCATACCTGTGACAATCTTGATGGATTCCCTGTTCATATTGTTGGATTCTTTGATCCTACCCATCCCAATAAGAACACTCTTGATATAAGATCAAGCGGAGGGACATCAAGACTTTCTCCACATGCCACCATACAGGAATACCTCAATGTAACCGAATACCTGTATGCCATGGCAAGCAATGGCTTAGTTCTGAGGCTTATTCGTGACAGTGGCCGCCTGGTCAGGATGACATATATTGAATTTGACCTGAGACGACTTCTTGAAGAAGATAAGTACAGTGAGTTCACACTTCTTTACAGACTGCTTCACGCATCAAGATTCCCAAAAACAAGGCAGGAAGAGGAGCCATGCTTCATTGAAAGGTACTACCAGGACAGTATTGAATCGGGCAACAGGATACGTGACGGACTTAGCGATGCAGTAAAAGAGTCTCTGGTATCATTGGGGAACGGATTATTGGAACACCCTGATAATGATGAACTCAGGGGAAAGATATCACACAACAGACCTGATGCCAGGGAGTTCTATCACCAGCTATTGAGGCTTATTTACAGATTGCTGTTCCTGATGGTGACTGAAGAGAGAGACCTCATATTTCCGGAAACAGAAGATGAAAATAAAGAACCAGATGTGAATGACCTTTTGAATGGCATCAATCGTCCTACCAGGAAACAGAAGGAGATTTATAATAATTATTACAGCGTTGCCCGGCTAAGGAGGTTATCGCAGAAAAGGTATCTGCTTGAAAATCAATATACCGACTTATGGCAAAGTCTTATGCAGACATTTGCTCTTTTTGAACCTGGAGGAACAGGTAAAAAATTAGGCATCCAGGCACTGGGCAGCGAACTTTTCAGCCACAGTGCAATGCCTGACATCAGTTCAGCAAAGGTAAACAACAGAGTACTTTTAAAATGCATAAAAAGCCTGAATGAATTCGAGGATGAAAAGCATAACCTCTCGTTCATCAACTACAGGGCATTGGATGTCGAGGAACTTGGTTCAGTCTATGAAGGATTGCTTGAACTGGAACCATTGTTTGAATGGGAAAACGGCAGACCGAAATTCACTTTTAAAAAAGGTTCGGAGAGAAGCAAATCAGGTTCCCATTATACACCTGAAGACCTTGTTAAACCTCTGATCCAGCATTCCCTTGAATACCTGATTGAGGAAAGAGTAGCCGATTTCTATAAGGGTAAGGGCAATGGAAATGAAACAACAAAGAAGCTACTTGATCTGAAAATTTGTGATGTCGCTTGCGGCAGTGGTCATATCCTGCTTAGTGCAGCAAGGAGAGTTGCACTTGAAGTAGCAAGAGTTGAAACAGGGGAACAGCAACCCAATCCGGCATCCTTCCGTCATGCTTTGAAGGAGGTGATAAAGAACTGCATCTATGGAGTTGATAAAAATCCATTGGCGGTAGAGTTGTGCAAAGTGGCTTTGTGGCTTGAGAGTCATAATCCTGGAGAACCGCTGAGTTTTCTTGACCACAGGATCAAATGTGGTGATGCCATCGTTGGACTTGCACACCGGCAGGAGCTTCAAAGAGGTATTATAGATGAGGCATTTAAGAAACTGCCTGATGATGATAAAGATATTGCATCAGAATTCTCAAAGAAGAACAGGCAGGAACGCATATTACGTGAAAAAAGCGGTCAGGCAGTTCAGTTAACAACAGAAGCCGATCACAAGCTTATGGAGCTGGTTAAAGAACTTAGATCGGAAGAGCACACGTCTGAACTCCAGTCACCGAATACGATCT
>CALBTS010000521.1 GCA_937968035.1 uncultured Methanomethylovorans sp. | reverse complement strand
ATAATTATTGCGCTGATGATACCAACAAATTGCTAGGAATTCCAGATTTAATTGTGAAATCTTTTGAAATCAACGATGAAGTAGTAATCATTAATGGTGAATGTATAGAAGAAAAGCATTGTCCGCACTGTGGCCATGAAAAACTCGAACGCTATAAAGGAAAAGATAAAGAAATCAGACATCTTGATATTTGTGGAAGACATTGCTATCTTCGATTCCGCCATAGTAGCTATCACTGTAACAAATGTGGATTGCATTTTATTAAACAAATTTCTTTTCTTAGTTGTGCGAAGCATTATACCGATAGTTTTGTTAAACATGTAGTAGATCTATCTCGAGGCAGCAGCTTAGTGCATGCTAGCGAGCTTTTAGGGGAGCCTTACTCTAACATTGAGAGAATATACTATACGTATCTTCTGCAAGAGGATACCCAAAAAAAAATTGACTGGAAAGCGAAGCATATTGGCATTGATGAGATAGCGATGAAAAAGGGCCACAAGAATTTCATCCTGATTATCTATGATTTGGATAAAGGACAAGTGCTGGACATTCTTAAAGACCGAAAAAAAACGACATTGGAGGAATATTTGAAAAAAGTTCCTAAGGAAGTTTTAGACGAAATAAAAGTCGTGTGTATAGATATGTGGAAGCCTTATCGCAATTGCCTACAAGAAATGCTTCCCAGTATAATAATCGTAGTCGATCGTTTTCATGTTGCCAAAGAGCTAGGAAAGGCCGTTGATAAAGCTCGTAAAGTACTTCAAAAGCAAGGAAAATTTGAAAAACTTACTGGAGAAGAACGCAAAAAGCTCTATTGGGCTGCTAGATACTCTGAACAAACTTTAAACAAAAAGCCTGAATATAAGCAAATTTTGAAAAAAGCTGTCACACTTTGCCCCGAGCTAGGTTTCCTTATTGACATACGCAATGAATTCAAGGCTATATTTGACCTAAAGCGTCCTGATATTGCACAAAAACGTTTATCTAATTGGCTCAGGAGCGTCACGCGATCTAAAATTGCTCCGCTTATCAAATTCCTCAAAACCTTTCGGAATTGGAGGCGATGGATTATGTATTTTTTGCCCCTTCGCTACACCAATGCTCCAGCCGAGGGGATGAATAACAAAATTAAGCTTATCAAAAGGCTTGGTTTTGGTTATGAGTCTTTTGAACATTTTAGGGTACGTCTTCTACACACTTGTGGTTCTCTAGGATAGATCATCCACCCAAAGTGATTAAGAGCC
>CALBTS010000520.1 GCA_937968035.1 uncultured Methanomethylovorans sp. | reverse complement strand
TTCATAGCCGGTTGCTATAGCAAAACAACTATCTTCTATGCTATATTTTTTTTTGCTTTGGACCAAACCATGATCAAGGCCCGCCTTGGGATTGATTCACCCCAAGTGGCAACATCGAACCCCTGGAATGGCTGCCGGACTGACGGATCATGTTTGGACATTTCGAGACCTTCTGACCGTTAAATTTGAGCCGTTTCATAATCAAAGTATTAGCGGGTGAGCACCAGAATTTTAGGACTTTACTCAAATCAACTTAAAAATGACTAACCCGAATATTTACATAAAATTGTTATAAAATAGACTGAATTATCTAAAATTTCATATACAATTCTTGCACCAATCTATCAAAATTTTACCAAAAAAAGCACAAAAAACAACATTTTTTAGTGTATGCAAAAACCTAACCCGACATTACTGATTTAAAAATACTTCCTGAAAACACAAAACCGATTAATATTGTGCAGCTAGCAGCTATTTGAAAAGATTCATGTCTTAGGACGGATTCATGGGGATAAAAAGGCTGCTTAGTGGCGAAGGTATTGAATAAGTGTGGGCGATTATTAATTTGGAAGACGCTAATACTTGCAAAAAGGACTTTTTTTCTTATTTTTTTGTTTATATCTGGATTTCCGGCATAAAATTTGCTTTACCAACCCTTGCGCTCTGATACATAAAAATCTGCTCAGGCTTGGTCTCTGCAAACCCTGACCTAAGTACTGATCTTCGTAAATATGTCCTTGGTTTCAGATTAATTCTCTCACTAATTTCCTGAAACCGGCTTAATCTAACCGGTGACGGATTTACGGCGTGGTGTACTAAGATCATATTTGATGGTTTATTGGCCAGCAATCTTAGCTAATCCATTTTTTACTGAACTATACTCGATTACCCATGGTCAAATCACGCCAGATAGGCACAGTTCACCATTAGCGCTCTGCGCATAACTTCTCCATCCCGATTTTTTACCCAATAATGTGCTTATCCTGGAGAACAACGGAACCGGTACAATTCGTTCTCAGCCAATTGGGCAAATGGGTTGATCTTACCAAATGAAATGCTCCACCGCCGACTACTATAAAAATTTAATTCACGCATGCTTGCCGAAAGGACACTGCTTTTGGCAAAACATGTATTGCCATGAGAACTTACTTTATTCAACCCTCTTCGGGGTGAGTTTTGCGGTATTGCGAATATTCAAATAAAAAGCCCGCGTCAATGCATTATTGACGCGGGCTTTTTGAAAA
>CALBTS010000519.1 GCA_937968035.1 uncultured Methanomethylovorans sp. | reverse complement strand
TGCCTCTAATTATTCCCTCTTATACTTTGAATCTATCCAAGTCGACCAATATGGGTATCTTAACCATCCTCTGATTAGGATATAATTCCGAATAAAATCGCCACAAATAGTCATAGATAATGATATTACCGTTATATCGTTTCAGCTTAAGGTTCTTGAACAGAAAGGTATGCCACTTTATGTGTTTTTTACCTCGTAGAATAAATTCCGGTGCCTCATTACTTTCCTTTATAATTTTTATCCCAATTACCTTAAGGAAAAGGATGATCGCTATTTCTTCGAGTGGTAATATTGAAAAGAAAAGCACTGCAATGCTCTTATTCCTTTTCTGTCTCCTTTTAATTACACTCAAAGCATTGATAACACCTATTATCCTGTCAAGATTTCTTCTTAAAAACCGATTCTTTCTGACAAGAGTCTTCCTTGTGTAGCAGTATGGAACACCCTCATAATTCCCCACATACCTGAATGGTTGTGCTTCGTTGAACGGTGCATCCAGACTAATTACCAATGAACTTCCCCCGACTCTATTTATGGCCTTACAATAAAGATGAATTCTGTTTGTAGGGGCACTTCCACTGGGATAGTTTAAACTTCCGATAACTATCAGTTCAGGGCTTTGCATTATGGTCCAAATTTTTCTATACTGATATCCAATCTACTAAAGTAACTTGCATATCTTATTATATGATCTCCTGATGAAGGATAAAGGTTTTGCTTAAGTTTGTACTTTTTCAATTTTCCCCTTTACGAATAAAGACCTTATCTCACTGTCACTTAATCTTAGCAGCTCTTTAGAGTGGCACATACCTATTACTAGCCAGATGACAATGTTCAATAAATCAAATGCCAGAACGTTTTCAATGAAAAACATCAGTGCATGGCTTGCAAGTAGTATTCCCATAGCCTTAAGATAGATACTGTTGGATTTGCCCAAAGCCTTGAATATCGCTGAGAAGAGCAGGACAAAATAAATTATGGTTCCGACAAGACCGGTCTTCAGCATAATCTGAAGAAATCCAACCTCAACAGCCTGCCGGCTGGAGGTCTGAAATGCCTCTGATGCATAGCCGCCATCGATCCCCTTCCCAAAGATTAAGGAGTTTTCCAATTGAAGATCCCCGAGTACTTCAGTATATAAGAAAGTCCTTGTATCAATTCTCAGATTTTGTTCACTATAATCCTCTGTAGTTTCACCCAGAACCTCCTGGAAAACATTGTACCCCGTGGATCCGCGATACAAGAAGTAAAAAGGCAGCATTAGAATACAAAATGTAATGAGATACAGGAGGTTCTTATTAAGTCTGACCTTCAGGATGACATAGTAAATCACGACAATCAAATAACTTATGATGATTCTCATCATGCCTGCACGGTGAGTTAGAGATACTACTATGATTGTTGCTGAAATAACAAGAGTAAAGAGTCTCTTCCATGAGGACTGCAAAGGAAAGGTCAATATTACGTAGAAGATTGGCATCAACACGAAAACAGCCAGTTCAAATGAGTTAATATAAAT
>CALBTS010000518.1 GCA_937968035.1 uncultured Methanomethylovorans sp. | reverse complement strand
GGTATCGTTTCACTGGACCCCAGGAGCATAGCCCGCAGGTGAGAATCGGCATTGTTATCTATGCGATCGTGATCATAACCTGCTCCCGGAGGCACCAGCTTGTTAAGCAGGTTGAACATATCGGAAAGCAGCCCCGGTTCATTCTCATTAATGATAATAGCAGTGGTCGTGTGAGGCGTACTTATCACACATATACCACTGGGTATTGAGCTTTTGTTCACTTCTTCTATAACATTGTCTGTGATGTCTATCAGCTCGACTGCAAGATTCGTATCGATCTTCATAAAACCACTCCACTACCAGTATTCTGCATGCATGGATATAGGCCTATGGGAATATACCATTTATTCCGATCTTAAAGGCGAAACATGTTTATTGTATTGTGATATGTACTAACATAGGGGTATACAGCGTTTACACTTGTAGGACTGTGCCGAAAGTATACCTTTATATATCACTTGTTCGTATAAATTAGAACAAATGGGGACAAGTGGGCAAGCAACTTGATTTGCTAAGAGCCTACAAAGGAGCTATTATATGGACGACAAGAAAAAGCATTCTTTCGATGAGGATTTTGATAAGAGCCCGATCATGGACATCGAACAGCTCATTCAGCACTTGCTGTCCATGTTCTCCAGAGATGCTGATGACCTTGGTGAGTCCTTTATCTATGGCTATACCATCTTCCAGAAGGTCGGCGAAAAGCCTGATATACAGGGTTTCAAAATAGCCCACTCCTCCTTTTCCGAGGACGAGGATGATGAAGAAGGGGACATCTATATCAATAATACTGAGCCGGTGGTCGAGGTCTTTGAAACCGAAGACACGGTGTACGTGACCGCAGAACTTGGAGTGGATGAAGAATATGTGGAATTCTCTCCTTCTGCAGATGCACTGGAGCTGGTAGTCATAGCACCCAACTTTGGATACTCAAAAGTATTGGAGCTGCCCGTACCAGTTGATCCCAATACCTCAGTATATACTTGCAGGAACGGTGTTTTTGAGATATCTCTCAAAAGAACTTGTTCTGAATAAGATCTGAGATCATTCTCTGCACATTTGTTGATGTGTTTTCTTTCTTTTTAACCTATTTAAGAAATTTTTAGTTAATTTTACTTATTTTATTTTTAATTGAAGTTGATCAGCTTCAAAATATCCCTATATTTTTTGTAGTAGTAATTAAGTACGACCATGTTTTTTATTTACAAAAATCTTTTTATACTATAAAGTAGGAATACGGATACATACTGTAGAATACAGTAAAATAATAATTATAATGGTGTATGGAAATGGAATCGACATTTATAGGCAAAATAATGTTGCAGATCATCCGGTCATCCGACTGGATATTGTTTACAGGCTCTTGCCAGATACAGAGGTGTTATTGAATGGCGCTTGATACAGGCGATACTGCCTTTATTCTGATCTGTACTGCCATGGTCATGCTTATGACCCCCGGTGTGGGTTTGTTCTATGGCGGTATGGTAAGGAACAAGAACGTCATTTCAATGATCGCAATGTCTTTCATTGCATTTGCAGTAGTGACCATTCAATGGGTAACAGCCGGTTATTCCCTGGCCTTCGGACCAGACATCTCTGGTTTTATAGGAAGCCTTGAGCACTTTGGCCTTAATGGGGTAGGACTGGACGGAGAAGGGATACCTGACATGCTGTTCATGGTGTTCCAGCTGGTATTTGCAGGCGTCACACTTGCAATTCTCACATCCGGTGTTGCAGAGAGAATAAAGCTAAGCTCTTTCATAGTACTGGGTGTGCTGTGGACTACCCTTGTATATGATCCCCTGGCCCACTGGGCATGGGGTGGTGGCTGGGCTTCGCAGCTTGGAGCTCTGGATTTTGCAGGAGGCACTGTAGTACACATTAGTTCCGGATTCGGCGCCCTTGCTCTGGCCCTGGTGATCGGGAAGCGATCGGGGTTCGGCAAATTCAGCATGGAAGCGGAGAATATCTCACTTACCTTGATAGGTGGCGCTCTCCTGTGGTTCGGATGGTTCGCCTTCAACTCAGGCAGTGCACTTGCAGCCAACGGTCTGGCAGCGAACGCTTTTGTAGTAACTAACATTTCAGCGGCCTCCGGTGCTCTTACCTGGATGCTTGCTTCATGGGCAAAGGGAAAGCCCAGTTCCCTGGGAATGGTAAGCGGTGCCGTGGCAGGCCTGGTAGCAATAACCCCTGCATGCGGATTCGTCGGACCCATGGCAGCGATAGCAATAGGCGGGACCGCGGGCGTGCTGTGCTACAGGATGCTGCTCTTCCGTGTGAAGAAGGGTCTGGACGAAAGCCTGGACGCCTGGGCCATCCACGGCATGGGCGGTCTGTGGGGAGCGCTTGCAACAGGGATATTTGCAACTGCTTCCATCGGAGGTGTGAACGGTCTCATATACGGCAATGTGGACCAGTTCCTTATACAGGCTCTGGATGCCGGTGTTGCGATCTCATACGCCTTCGTGGTAACATACATAATTGCCCTGATAGTAGACAAGACCATGGGACTGCGGGTGACAGAAACCGAGGAATATGTGGGACTGGACATCTCACAGCATGGAGAATCCACGAAGGGATGAGGTGATATCATGAAGAAGATCAATGCGATCATACGCCCGGAGATGCTTAACGACGTTAAGGCCGCCCTGGCAGAGCAGGGATATTTCGCCATGACCGTATACGAGGTAAAGGGCAGAGGTTCTCAGAAAGGGATATGCCTCCAATACAGGGGTAAGAAAATAGAAGTGGACATGATCCCCAAGATGGAGATAGACATGGTGGT
>CALBTS010000517.1 GCA_937968035.1 uncultured Methanomethylovorans sp. | reverse complement strand
TAAACACCCAAATACAATGAAAAAGGAAGAATCAATCTACGCAGACTGGAAAGGAGCTCTTGCAGTTATCCTATTTGCAGTCATCATGGCACTGTTATTCTGCAGTTGCTCATCAAAGTCAGGCCAACTCATGCAAACAAAGTATGAGAAGTGCATCGTCTTGGATACGAGTTATCCAACCTATTATATCCTTACTTATTCAGAAGGATATAAATATAGAATACAAAGAATTGAAGATCAGGGAACAATCACCACAATGTACAACCCAAATCTTTGGCATACAGGTGATACAATACTACTCAGGTTCAGTCAAATTGTAAACGAAGATAATTAAAGGACATAAAAAGGGCAGAGTAATCTCTCATGATTTGGTCGGGTTTTATAATTCTATTAATTGGTTAAACAAACTCTGCCCTTTTTTAATAACACCCAAAATGACAAAGAAACAGTTTTACAGGAATTGCTATGTGGTTATATTCATATCCATAATAGCAGGTATTGTATCAATGCTCTTATTATTAAGGGCAATTGCTTACAATAATATTGAAATGCAGATTGTATTCGGTTCATTACTTGTATTCAGTCTCATTTTAATGGTACTCTCACTAATAGCCAGTCTTGGTGAATATAAACCTAGCAAATGGCCACCATCAATGCCTTTCCCTATTATTACATCGCCAAACAAGTATGCAATTGTATACTTAAATGAAACGCTGCAATGGTGGATTATTGAATACTATGAGACATATGCAGAAACACAATTTGCATACTATTACCTAAAAGAAAGTAATAAATTGCATATCTCAGTATTTCAAAAAGAATATGACCAAACAAAAGGACAATATATTAACAAAGAATTACATTGGTCATGAGCAGATATGGTGAACATTCAACTCAGGTTGACAAATTCAGGATAAAAATTGGCAAACCTGAACGTACACTCTCAACAGCTGGTTATAACAAAAGACAAGCTGATGATTGGCTCAGTGGTAAGACTCTCAAAATGGATGATATTAATAAACATCCAATAACAAAGAAATAAATAAGTGAGGTGAGTATCCCATGAACAGGATAATTAGCCATATACCTGTCTCAAAAAACCAACTCACCTCACTCTTTTTTATTGCAATTCAAACCCTTCAAAGAATAAACAAATAATTTTATTATCAATGGAAAAGAAATATTACATAGTAACAGTTGTGGGTGCACCAAGACCCGACAAACCTGACGTCCCAAAATTCATGAGGGATGCACAAACCCCAGCAGGATTCACATTCACAGGCCCTGCAAAAGACAAGAGATCTTTCTTCCACCTTGAATTAATGGAAGATGCAGAAACTACAGTCAAACTAAAGAATGGTAAGACTGTAAACATCTCAAATCCCCAAATGAAACCCTTCACATTCAACTGTTTCGAACGTTCACACCCTGAATTGTTCAAAGCAATATTGAGGGAAATCAAATCTCATACCGAAGAAAAACCCACATATACAAAAGATATAGGGGACAAAACAGGAATGAGAATCATCCTTGACAACTTCGCAGCACATGGTGCAATTGCATCATTCGAATTGCCATACGAAGTGTACAGGATGAACAGGGATCCGAAAACACACAAGCTTGTGCATTTTGAAGCACAAAGCTACGCTCCGGACGGCACAGTCAGAAAACTTCCTCAGACCACAACAACTGGTCAGACATTCCTTTATGGAAATGAGGTAGATGCTGCCGATGTATTTATCAAAAAAGCCATCATGGCTGTACTGAAATCATCCAAAAAAGTTGAGGTACAAACTCACATTGAGGATACAGGCAGTGCAACTGTAAACACTTCAGTAAGCGAAGAACCGGAAAATACCGAAACTGCTGAAACCACCGACACCACAACAAAACCTGGTGATGATGGAGATGTATAGCAAAAAAAATGGTGAGGGCTTAGTCCCTCACCTTCCCTTAGGGACTAAATAACCAAGTAGGTCAGGCCTAGCCTCAATGGAGGATGTTGCTGATGAAAAGGGAAGTTAGTATCAACTAGTTCGAGTCAACTTAGTCCCACTAAAAACAGGAGAGTTATGAAACCAATTGTCATAGCTGTTGATTGATTTTATATTATACGCTCTCCTGTTTTAATCGTTTTATTTTTTATTTTCTTATTAAAGTAGCCTAAATATGACATTGGGTGTTAGTCATATGGTATGTAAATGCCAAGGCTACTTTTTTATTTGGCTTTTCTAAACACACATGTATAACACTTAATCAAAAACAAATCGTATGGGAAAATCTATTGTGTCTGTAACAGGACTTAAGAAAAAAGGTTTGCAATTCGTTGCAAAAGCTGGTGGTGTCAAAGACTATCAGAAAATGACCGTTGATGAGCTCAAATACCAGATCTCATTACTCAAAGGTAAGAACGCCCAGGAAGCTAATTCTGAAGCAAGCAGGGAAAAAACAGCTGGTAACTAACCACAATCCCTGCTAGACATGAAGAATAACACTTACTGTTTAGCTCAAAGAGTGAAGGCTGCAGCTATGCTGCGGCCAACACTCATTGAAGAGCTACTAAAGAAAAAAACTACTAATGTTAAGATCGTAGAGTCTACACTAAGACGTCTGCTCCCATATCGTACATCAGTAGAAATTGAATGTATTGGTGGTTATTACACTATTAGTAGATTAATAGATAATAATATTAATCTAAAAAAAAGATGGTTAAACAACAAAACATTTAGAGGTGATTTTGATTCAGACTGTGGAGAAATAGAACTACAACTATCTGTACTTAATGCTATGGGTATAATAGATCTATATCATGTACTCGACAGACTTAGACAGGTCTGCAAAGTTGATAAGAGTGGTTCAATTCATGTTCATGTTGATGTAACTAATTGGTTAACTAACCCAAATGATGAAATTAACAGAAAAAGGACAATAGGGATACTTAACTTATTTAAATATGGTTGTTCAGAACAAGTAATGTCAATGGTAAATGATATTCTTGACTTAACAACTGAAAAATCTAACATAGATTTAGTTGCATTTAAACAATCAACATTAGAAACAAACAATCTTAGAACTTTATCTATATCATCTTTTAGCCCATATGCTATAAATAAATTAGTAGGGCTGCGTGATCTAAGAAATATAGAGAATACAGATGAAGTTTCTTACGAACTAAGAGAAAAAAGATATCATGTAGGAAACATTCCATTTCCTAATTCAAAAAGAAACTGGATTAATCTCAGAACAGATATACGAGATAGTATATCGATTGAGATAAGAACATTTAAATGTTCTCTTGATTATGTGGAGATAATAAATTTTATGTTATCTGCCAATGAAATAGTTAAGAGAATATTACAATATAGCGAAGTATTAGGTAATGAAGCTATTAAAACAGGTTGCATCCTGCTAAAATAGTCTAAACTGTTGTATATAAGCAAGATATATATAATAGGTGTTCATTACCACTTTGCTAGAGGTACTCCCAAAAGGATACCAATTAAAAAGAATATTATACCTCGCCTAATGAGTTGGCATATAGTATTCATAATAAATAAATAATTATTGCATTGTATGAGATATACTAGTCCTCTATCAGATGCAAATGGATATGTTCATTCTTGCTAGAATGTATTTATTACCTTCTATAACTAAATATTACTCTAATATTATTACTGTTGCAACGAATAATATTTTGTAATATGATAGCTAGAAGTCTGTCTTGTAGCTCAGTGGTTAGAGCGTATGATTGGATAATGACAATATTCTATAGGTAAAGTCATTGGATGATCATAATACGTTGGTTCGAATCCA
>CALBTS010000516.1 GCA_937968035.1 uncultured Methanomethylovorans sp. | reverse complement strand
TTAACGGACTCTATGGATTTTTAAACGAATTTAAACCTAATACATCACCCCCAGGTTTGCCCAGAAGGAAGATTATTTCTGGACAGGGGTAGACCAAGCCTATGAGGTTTGTGTGTCTGAGGCGTTGAATATGATAGGATGTGGCTCAATCCAGAGGAGACGGGGATGGAGGATTAAGAATATTTCAATAATGTCCAACTATTTGAGGGGCAACGACAAAAGTCTATAAACTAACAAGTGAAATTACCTTAATCGTTCATTAAATGTCAAGTGGCTCTTCTGAATGCATAATGATTTTACCCTCTTTTACAACAAAAAATGTTGATTTACCTAGGGAATAAATTAGATTGTTTGCTGGTTGTACATCAGGTAGATCAACACCTGGTACATAAACTTTATCTCCAATCGAACACCATCTTTCGCCTGCTTTTAGCTCAACATAAATTGGAGATCCATCACTCTCATAAAAAGTAACTATCATAGTTTCTTTAACAAGAACACCATAAGCTATGTAATAATTATGTTTGTTTTTTGCTATATACCTACCATCATTTTCCTCTGTCTTATCAATAAAACATGGACAATTGTTCTTTATTAAATAATCCTTGCCTCGCTGAATTTCCAAAATCCTATTGTCAACAAGTTCAATTGAGGTCAGGTTCAGAGCTTGTTTTCTTAATTTTTCGAGATATCCAATTATATCTTTATCATCAATTGTGGCTTCATTTAATAGATACATGAAGTCATCAGGTTGAAACTGAGGGTCAATGCCTCGTCTTACGAATTGAAATTGAAGAATAAAAAGGTCTTCATTTACGAACTCAATACCATAGAAAGCTTCATTACCATCAGCATCAATAATCAGCCTAAACCGCCCATAAAATGACCAATGACCTATTGAATAACCTTCAGAATCTTGGACAAGGAGCTCCCCCTTTTTTAAAAAAGTTAAAGTGGTTGTTTTTATTGAATTATTAACAAATGCCCATGGATGTTCAGACAGAATGGTTTCGGCTGACAATATTTGATTTATGGCTCCGAGTTGCTTAATGCAGGTATTTACGAAAGCGTTCATTTTTAATTAGGAGTCTTCGAGGGGGTTTTCATATTAGGATTCTCCCGATGGAGTAAATTTGGTTTTTGCATAATTTTGGCTTTAACATTGGTAAAATTAAAGAAATATAATTTCTCAAGCAGCGATTCTTAAGCAGATGAAAGATATTATTAAGGAAAGTTGGCATTCAAGGTCTGTAGGCAAGAAGGGAGTGATTATAAATTTCAGAAATCAACAAAACTATGGAGAACAATTCCTGTGATGTGTGTGGCCTTGAATATTCTGGGGAAGAGTGCCCCAAGTGTATAGTAAGATGTCCCATCTGCAATGATATTCTAGCTGAAGATGCAATTGACAGTTATAATGTTGGTAATTGTCCCCACTTTATATGCTTGTTTAATTCAGTCACTGGTTACTTTCTTTGGAGGAATGAAGAATACGAGAAAAAATTCATTCAGTTGTGTAATTACCTAAATAATAATAAAATAGATCTTGAAATAAATGGAGAGTACTTAATACCTTTCGATACAGAAAAAACCAATTTTGATCACTTTGCATTAACAAACAATATTTTAAGCATAGAACATGACATCTTATACAGTCCAATACGAAATAGGTCTATCTATCTATTCTACAAGAAGGAATAAAGATCACTGTGTTGAGACTTGTCAGGCGGTTCGGCTCAAGTCCTAGCTGGGGAGCGAAGCATGTCAACCACTTACACCGATTTCGGGTAAGTGGTTTTTTATTACGCGCCAGTTTTGGGCCAGTTTCTGGGGGAAATTTTGGATGTTTTGATCGTAGACTGCAGAATGGAATTATTATTACTTATAAATCATATAAACCAATCCTATTTCAGCAGAAGTTTTGGTTTTTTGTGAGCCAGAATCAAAAACAAGGATGACACCTCGCTTTAAGGTTTCATTAAAATATCCCATGGTTATATTTTGATTATTCATCTTACAATATTTATAAATTTCAGACAATGGCATATCGTGTCTATACCAATCAGGTTTATCTATAGATCCCCCCTTTACATCTTCACCCATGTTTTCCTGTAGCCATTTGATAAGGGCCTTTAAATCACCATCAGTAAAATTCATTTGATATTCAAAAATATATTTTAGCTCTGAGGAAGCGTAAATCGGGACCCCTTTTGTCCAGACATAGTCTCCACTATCATTATCCTTTTTCCCCTTTTCAATATATGCATTTAATGGAGTCCCATCTTCACTTTTTGAAATCTTATAGAATTCGTATTCAAGCCTAAGTGGATTTGCAATTTCCCCATTTTGGGTAAGGATCTCTTGTGGTTTATTAGGATTCGATAAAGTAAAATCAGTATCAATATAATTGAATTTCATTGAAAAGATAAACAAACATTCAACCACTAATAATAAACAAATCTCGTTTTTCATAATCACATAGTAATCAATTTATTCTATTACCTGGCACTTTTAATAGGCATTGTAGTCGGAGAATTTAATTTTTGAAAATGATGTTCACCACAACAACCCAGATGTTTTCGAATATACCTTTTCAAGTATCTCGATCAATTTATAGTCATCACTGATTAGGTTGTCAGAATTACAGTACTCATCCCATCGCCTTAGAAGAATGGTGGCAGCAATTGCAGTATTCCTTTTATTGGAGAATAAGAAAAAGGAATCATTCTGAACAATGGCTAAAAGTTCAGATGAGTTTGGAGGTCTATTTAAACTCAGAAGTACGACCAAGTTCTTTTTAACTGAGGCTGATTTGGTAATTTTATCAAATATTTGACGATATTTTTTCTCCCCATATTCTTTAATAAATTCCCGAATTGCCTCTTCACTTGTTTGTTTGAAATCCTTCATTGGTTTTTAGTGGTAATGGGGAGAATTTATTTTTCATTAAATGGATCGTAGGTCATATAGTCAGAAAGCTATATTAAAACCTTCCTGTGGATAGCCTGTCTATAAAGTAGTTGTAAATATTATTTACTAATACTTCGAAACTATCAACTAGCTTTTCCCAATCATCAATATCAATTTCCATATCCCATTCGGGATTGCTACAAAATGGTTGTGAGTAATCTCTATATACTTCACATATGAGTCTCGACTTGCGATCTTCAAGTGATTTATAGCTTTCCTCATCAGCATAATCAACTTCATTAATATCAAAATCATCATTAAAATAATAATCCAAGGTATCTCCATAGCGGGAAAACCTATCATTTATGTAGAATAATCCAGCTACTAAGGGTTTAGATGTTTCGATTCCATTAAATTCCTTATAAAGTGAGGGGAAAAGCTCATTTTTCTCCAAAATTGATGCAAAACGGACAATGATACTCTTTAATTCAGGATCCTCCTTTTCCCATAATTCTGCAATTAGACATTTATGCGAAAATGCCCTTTTTAATGCAATGGACAATATTGTTGCGTTTAATACCAATTTCTCCAAGCTTCGTTTTGTTTGAAGGTAATATTCACTTGGAGTAAGTGACTCCGCATTGGACTGAGCACAGTGATAAGAGGAATCTTTAAAAATATTATCTTCAAGAAATCTCTTTTGTACCTCAAAGCATAGTCCAATGTAAAATTCATAATCTCGTCTGGCACCTTGAGATGAGGAAAAGTAATGATTGAAAAGTCCCATCACTAAATATTTATATTCTAACACTAGTGTCCGGTTAAGATTTGCCTAAAGGCATTTAATATATTTATATACAGATCGGAAGAGCGTCGTGTAGGGAAAGAGTGTAGATCTCGGTG
>CALBTS010000515.1 GCA_937968035.1 uncultured Methanomethylovorans sp. | reverse complement strand
TAATAAGGATGCCATATGAAATAAAGATTTATATCATCAATGCTGATATGCAGGTTACTATAACTAATGAATAACAATAATTGTATCTTAAGGATATTTTAAGGAAGGATGAAACAATTGCCTGGAATCATCAGAATGGTCCTGGACGTTTTAAAGCCGCACCACCCATCGATAGTAGAGTTTTCCAAAAAACTAAGTGTCCTGCCGGGTGTTTCCGGTGTCAATCTCAGCTTGTATGAAGTTGACCAGCAGACAGAGACCATCAAGATCACCATCGAAGGTGATGATCTGGACTATGAAGAGATTAAACAGTCCATCGATAACCTGGGTGCAGTGATACACAGTATTGATGAGATCGTGGCAGGTCACAAACTAGTAGAAGAAGTAGAGACCCTTCAGGAACGGTAGATCTCTCACTTAACCGCCTGAATGTTCCAGTCCATATAGCTTTAGAGTGACAGCTTCCGTATTTTGCATGATACCCTGATATTCCAGGGGATTTGCCTGTTTTTTCCAGGTCTGTAGGCTATGGCTTGCAAGGTCTGAGGACATTATCAGTACCTTGCAATAACATCAGCAAAAGCGAAATTAGGTTTAACGTCCTTCACCTTTATTCTTACTTTATCTCCTTCGCGTGCGCCTTTGACAAAAACGACAAAGTCCTGGATCCTGAACACTCCATCGCCTGTTGATCCTGTGCTGGTGATTTCCACATCAAGTTCTTCACCTTTCTTCACGGGCACTTTAAGGAATTTATTAGCTATTACATATATCTCTGCACTCTGAGATCGGGATGCTACAGGAGAAAATGACTTTGTTTGAACAAAATCAGTTCTTGCTTCTTCAAGGAAACCTTTGAACATGTCTCCCTGAAAGACCTTGACCACAAAATGACCACCTGGCTTCAGGATCTTTTTCGCACATCCCAGTGCAGATTTTGAAAGGTCTATGGACCGTGCATGGTCATAGCTCCAGTTTCCTGAAAGGTTAGGAGCTGCATCACAAATTACCACATCCACTCCTTCCTCACCGACCAGCTCAAAGATCTTTTTTATAGTAGTCTCGGAAGTAATATCGCCTTTTATGGTCTCCACGCCTTCTATTGGTGAAATTCGCTGCAGATCAACACCTATTACCCTTCCACCTGAGAGCTTTTTCGCGACCTCGGACCAGCCACCGGGTGCTGCCCCCAGGTCCACAACAGTATCGCCTTCTTTGATCACATTGAACTTCTCATTTATCTGCAATAGCTTGAATGCGGCCCTTGACCTATAGCCTTCTTCTTTTGCACGCCAGTAATAGGTATCCCTTCTATCCCTTGCCATTAGACCCTGCCTGTTGTTAGTTTGATCGTTTTAAACGTTCTATTTTTTTACTTATTTCCATCAGATTATCGGCTACAGTCTCAAATCTTCCAGGTAGCCATGAATCATAGTCATAATATAGATTAAGCAGATCACTATATTTCGATTCCAGTTTTTTTATCTCTTCACTGTCAACTTCAACAGCCTCGATTTTGGTCTTAAGACCGTGTACTTTTTTCTGAAAGCTCTTCAACAATTTCTTTGAAATAGTATCCATATCCACTTTTCTCACAGGTAGCTTCAGAATATCAATTACCTGGCTAAGTTCAGGCGGTATTTCCGGAAATGCGTTGGGTCCTGTTATTAAATATGCATTATCATTAGTTCCTACTCCTGCCACATCCTCTGCAGAAACTGATTCAAGGAGATGCTCTTTCACAGCTTCGGTACAAAGTTCGTTCAGCGACCTGGTTTCGTGAGTAGGACCTCTCAGATCGGATATCTCTTTTTCCACAGCACATATTTCCTCAAAGGTAGCGGCGCCCAAGACATATACTATACCTGTAAGCTCAGCAGCGGATATCATAAGACCATGCCTTGAAGGAAAGATATACAATAACTAAGAAAGAGGGTAATAAAGTTACCTATAACAACTTATATCTCCGACACGCAAGCGACTTGAGAAGGATGGATCCGGGATCATTTTTACTGATATGGATATCTAATGAATTTTCTGTTATCCTTCTTTTGAGGTCTGCATTTTCCAGAGCTGCTCTTGCAAGTTGTATATCTCCCCCTATCAATACCTGATCTGGTTCTTTTCCCATATCATCAAGCATTTCAGCAATGTTCATGCGCACTTTTTCCACATGATGGGCAATGTCTTCTTCTCTCAGGCGCTCAAATCTTCTCTGACTGAAACCGCCTTTTGTATGTTTTGCTTTAACACTGCTTCTTATGATCTGTGATGCGGTCAGATGTTCCCCATCTTCGGTATAACCTACAAAGCTTTCACCTGCATGTGCTATAACGATCAATACACCAGATTTCGGTTCTAGGATCTTGTTAAGCTCATCCACATAGAATTTTTCATCGACGGAAAAATGATGTTTTGTTATGGGAAAAGGTGGCAGGATTATCTCAAATATCAGATCATCTGTGTCATGAAATATGACCATGCCTGTAGATGATCGTATTTTTTCCATTGTCTGTATGCTATTTTCGTTGAAATGCTGTAAGAAGCCTTTGTCCGTATTTTCTGTCTTATAGTCCCAGGGAAGGTACATAGAGATAAAAGTATGCTTTACCGAATGCATAGAATCTAATATTGCAAGTATTTGTCTTGTTTCATGCAGGTTCAAGTATATGGGGATAGGTATGGACCTATATTCTTCTTCTGTTGCATTTGGCCGGAGTTGCTCTTTCAGAGTTGTTATTCTTGCTTCTGCCCTGTTAAGTGCCTCCTCGGCCATCTGCTTTGAAGATACTGCATTTCTTTGTGTTTCCTTACATTTTTCCAACTGGGCCTTAAGCCGATCGTTGTCTGCTTCAAGACCTGCAAGATCAGATTGCAGTTTTGTTATCTCTTCTTCGAGTTTTTTCTTACCAGAATAACTCTCAAAAAATGTGGTTATATTATGTAGCACACGATCCTTTTCGGTCATTTGGACTATAAATAGATGCCAGCTTTAAAAAGATTATGTTTTACTAAGAAGACAAAGAACTGCCAGCATCAATATAGTTATGCAGGCAGATATACCGTCTCTCTCAAGGTAACCAATAGTTTTGGAGAGGATACAGAAATAAAGACCGATTATATTGTGGTAAATGCCCAAGTCTCATCTTCAGGTGGAATGGGTGGATCTGTGGAGCAGAATACCACAACTTCTCCACTATATCCCGAAGAAGAAGTATTTGTTGTGGATATGGGGGCAAAAGCATCGCCAAATATCAACTTTGGGAAAGATGAAGTCTCAGTGGAGGATGTGTCATCTGGAAGTGACACAGGGAGAAGTGCACCGGGTTTCAATGCGATCACTTGTATACTGCTAATGCTCATAGCCTCAAGCTATCTGCGGAAGAAAAAATGATCATGGAATCACAGCATACGATCAAAACATAGAAGGACTGCAAGCACGCAGTCCCGTAGTTTTATTCAAGATAGATAGCCGGTCTCATGGGAACAGCGAACCTTGACTTGTTCTCAGGGTCGTAACCGGGCTCATCCGCGCTGTAAACTTCTACTGTGCAGCTAAATTCTTTCTCAAAGAATTGCTGGTTCTCTCTGAGTATTGCAAGCTCATCCAGTTCGTAACCATCGAACATCTCCAAACGTTCCAATTTCATGCTGCTGATATCAGGAACTATCTTCTGTACGAACTTAGGTATTTCTTTTCCATACGCTCTGTTGGCAGGTTCTGCCATCAAAGCCTTGATCAGAACACCAGGGTTAAGCGTACCTTCGCTTTGCATCTTAAGAGCCATCCGGAAAGCTTTTGTTTTCCATGCTGCAGATGTATACAACACTATCTTCTGCGGGGTCATCTTTGTGACCTTCAGTATCTCTTCAATGTCTTCCAGTGTGTTGTCCACAAGTTCCTCTGCAAGTTCTGCATTGTTGTTTAACAGTTCCGGATCAAAGATAGGATAATGGGCAAGAGATACAATGTCATTCCCCTCATGTCCCAATGCCTGCCAGATCTCTTCACATACATGTGGCATGAATGGTGCCATTAGACGCACCCAGGTATCCAGCATATCATAGAGTAGATTGCTGCCTCCTCTTTTTTGATACCATTTGATATCATTAAGTAGCAGGAAGAATGCATTTTGCAGGGCACTGCGGGTCCTCAGGGATCTCATATCATTGTTAGTTTCCCTGATGCGGTGTTGCAGACGGCTAAGCATCCACCTGTCAATGAGTTTCAGTTCTCCGCACATGCCACATACTGCACCTGATTCAATGATCTCTCCGGCAAAGGAGTAGAATCTTTCCACCTGTTTTTTTGCAGCTTCTACCCCGCTGTTCCTCCAGTCTGCGTCCTGTGTCTGTTCGGCACTGGAAAGGATGTACATACGGCTGATATCAGCACCATATTCATCTACTGCGTTCTTCAGAGTGAGCAACGGACCTTTGGATTTGCTCATCTTTTGACCCTCGAGGGAAACAAAACCATTGACAGCAAGAGCCCGAGGCCACTTCTTCTCTTCAAATATAGCTACATGATGGAAAAGGAAAAACAGTAAGTGATTGGGTACAAGGTCTTTACCTGAAGACCTGAGGTCCACAGGATACCAGTAGTCCATATCCCTTTTCATCTGTGCTATGAGTTGTTCATCAAGGCCTGTAGCTGCTGCTGCCTGCTGCACACTGCCCTTTCCCAGAAGCACATAATCGAAAAGTTGAGGGGTGAGATGTTCCGGTCCGATACCGCGGGAAAAGAACTTGTTGGTGATGTAGTATGTCATATAAATAGTGGAATCACCAAGCGACTCAATGAGCCATTGATCATCAAAAGGCAGGTGCGTGCCAAGTCCCTTTTTCCTTGCACAGGCCTTGTCCTTTAGCCAATCGACCTTGTTGTTGAACTCCACCCTGTATTCTTCAGGAATGATCTCCATCTTCTCAATACATCTGTATACCTTTTCTTTCCATTCCGGATTCGAATAGTTGAGGAACCACTGGCCTTCGACCATGTTGACCACACAGGGCGTTCCACAGCGGCATACCACCGGTTCGCTGAACTCGTAGAATATTTCTCCTATGCCCTGACCTATAAGGTCCTGGGTGAGCACGTCCTTGATCTTGGAAACTGCTATGCCGGCATATTTCCCGGTGTTCTCTTTGAGCACACCGCCATGGAACTCTCTCCTGTAAACGATCTTTGTCGCCTCTTCAGCTTTAGGATCTTTCTGGTCCTTCACACCAAGCTGTTGAACGGCTTCTACAGCAGGGTATTCTCCGAATTCCTTAGCTGCTATCAGGGAAATTAGCTTTATATTGCGCAGGTCTTCCCTGATCCCGTACTGTGAGAGATCCTTATCGTAAAGGTCTTTCAGGGCAAGATAGTCATAGGGTGCGTGGGCAGGCACGCTCATCACGATCCCACTACCATTCTCTCCCCTTACGAAGGAGGCTGGCAATGTAATGACATCATTGCCTGTGAGAGGGTTCTTCACCTTTATACCTATGAGGGATGCAGATGGCACATCCTCTACGAATTCCACTTTCCTGTCAGTGAAAGTTAGCTTCCTGTAAGCTTCTTTGCTTACCACCCAGAACTCCGTTCTTCCATCCTTTTCCACCCTTATCTTGACATGCTCTATATCAGGATTGATCCAGAGGTTCGTAACACCAAAAATAGTTTCTGGACGCAGGGTAGCGCAAGGCAGTACAACACCATCATGCTGGAATTTGACAAAAGTATAATCAACGATCGTTGCTTCTTCCCCGTGCAGGATATCATGGTCCTCAACAGGATTGTTATCGTTCGGACACCATTTAACAGGATGTGATCCCCTGACAATGAGACCTTTTTCGTGCAACAGGTTGAACTGCCATTCGATGAACTTCTTATAAGTTGGGTCAGTGGTGGTGAACTTGCGTCTCCAGTCAATAGAATAACCAATAGAACGCATGGCCTTTTCAGCTTCTTTGCTGAAATACTCCACGATCTTCTCAGGAGTGATCAGCGTTTCCAGAATATCTGCAGGTATGCCATGCAACTGCGAATATACCTTCATGGTCTGAGGATCGCGGTTGGCTATCAGCTCGGCAAGACCTACGATAGGTGTTCCTGTGACATGGAAGCCCATAGGGAAAAGCACATTATATCCCTGCATCCGTTTATATCGTGCTATGACGTCTCCTATGGTAAAGGTCCGGGTGTGTCCTGCGTGTAAATTACCGTTGAGATAGGGGTAGGGTATTGTAATAAAGAACTTTTTTCTCTCATCTGGCTCAGGCTGGAAGACCTTTGTATCATCCCATGTCTTCTGCCATTTTCTTTCTATCTCGCACGGTATGTAATCCTGTTCCATGGTTACGCCTTTCCGGTATACCTGTTATTATGCATTCATCCAGTGATCCCTTCTGGGACCATTGATGCCTTATTTATATCTTGATTAACACCTAAATAACTTACATCCACATAAAGTCTACTCTTTTGAATGGTCCATTCAGCAGACAGATCCCTTGCTAATCTCTTTTCTGATCAATGGAAATGGGTTCAATAGAATACAGTTCAGTAAAATACTTCTTTTTTTACTGTATTCACATCATACCGTTATGCTTATTCTTAAAGAATTGAATTTAGTTCCATGCACGTTGAGTTCGTAAGTGGTCGCATATTCATAGAAGATCTGAAGTCTTTTCTCAGGACAATAGGGGACCTATCAAAGGCAACTGGTTGCATAGTTCAGTCTATGAATGCGGATAAAATAGCAGGTGAAAATCATTTGAAGTTTGCTGTAGCAAAAGCTCTCAGGGCGTTCGAACAGGAAAGAAATGCTGCAAAGGATGTGGGTATTGAGATTATGCGCTATGCATCAGGAAAACGTCAGATCGGGGAAGCGTTCTCCATAGGTGTCCACCAAGGCCAGAACAATGTAGTTTTTATTGTAATGGGTGAGGCATGTTCTGTTCCACCATGTGTGGACATGCTCGGACAGATGGTTGTGCCAGCAGATGTCATTGCGTATCTGCCGTCCAAGAGAGACGAAATGATCATGCAGTTCGGCATCACTGCAGATGAGATCGAAGTTGTGGGTGAGCAAATGGTCCCGGAGCTTGTCATCGAGCGAGTGGCACTTGTGGATGTATTGAAGTGATATCTACGAAATAATAATATATGACCGGTCAGTAAACTTGCCATTATTAATTAAGCAAATAACATATCATACGATTATAGATATTATTACGGGAGAGTTTGAACTCATGTCACATAAGAAAACAGCAGAAGCAATGATCAAGTGCGCAGGTCCTATAGAATCCGCCCTGTTGCCAAGACTTCTACATGTTACGGAAGCAGCAGCAATAGCAGCATCTTATCAGATGGGTAGAGGAGACAAGCATTATGCTGACCAGGTTTCAGTGGAAGCCATGCGCCGGACTCTCAATTACCTTGACATGAAAGGGATCATAAAGATCGGTGAAGGGGAAAGGGATGAAGCCCCGATGCTGTACATAGGCGAACATGTTGGGACCTGGGAAGGCGATCTTGAAGTGGACATTGCTGTGGACCCTCTTGAAGGTACCAATCTGGCAGCAAATGGTACTCCGGGTGCCATCTCCGTGATGGCAATGGCAGAAAGAGGTGGCCTTTTCCACGGACCTGACATCTACATGGACAAGATAGTGGTGGGTCCGGAAGTGGTTAAGTATGAACGGAAGCATCCGGAAGATAGCATTAACCTGGATGCTCCTGTCAGAGATAATCTGGAAATAGTGGCCAAAGCACTTAACCGTAATATCGATGAACTGGTGGTCGTGATCCTCGACAGGCCAAGGCATGAGGCAAAAATAAAAGAGATCCGGGAGACTGGTGCCAGGGTGAACCTGATCACAGATGGCGATCTGATGCCAGGGGTTGCCACAGCCATACGTGGTTCAGGGGTCCATGTGGTAATGGGTGCCGGAGGTTCCGGAGAGGCAGTGCTTACTGCTGCTGCTATGAAGATCCTGGGTGGTAAGATCCTTGCAAGGCTTGTGCTGCCTACTGTGGCCAATGGTAAATCCGAGGAAGCTATAGCTAAAGAGAAAGCTGAAAAGATGCCAAGACTTGAGAAGATGGGCATCACGGAAAAGAACATGGATGATGTGCTTGACACTAACCAGCTTGTTCCCGGCAACGATGTGATATTCTCAGCAACCGGTGTCACCCCCGGTACTATCCTGAAAGGTGTGAACCTTTTTGGAGAAGGCGATGCAAGGGTACACAGCCTGACCATGGGCAGTTCCGGTGTGGTGAAATTTACAGATACCATATACATACATGACAAAGAGACCACTCCTCTGCGTTTCGTTTAATAATGAAAGTGCACGTATCGACATTTGGCTGTTCGGCAAACCAGGCTTCTGCAGAGGTCATGATGGCGACCATCAGGAACCTGGGACATGAACTGGTATCTGAGAAGCATGCTGATGTAGTAGTGCTCAACACCTGCACTGTCAAGTATTCCACTGAACAGAAGATCCTGCATAAGATCAGGGAACTGGGGGAAAAAGGCATCGAAGTGGTGGTAGCCGGATGTATGCCTGAAGTACAGCTTGAGGACATCATCCGTAACAATCCCGATGCTCATATTTTGGGAGTGAACTCAATATCAAGGATAGGGGAGGTGCTAAATTCCATAGCTCCACCCGACATCTGTTCGCAAAGTACTTCCCGGCAAGCTCTGCATGTGTTTTCTCATGAACCTGAAGGTTTTATCAATGTTCCTAGGTTGCGGTTCAACTCCAATATCCACATCTGTCAGCTTTCCCAGGGATGTAATAACGCTTGCTCCTATTGCATTGTCAGGTTCGTCAGAGGTCCGCTCAGGTCTTTCCATCCGGATTCCATTGTAAAAGATATCGAACAGGGCGTTGATGATGGCTGCAGGGAAATATGGCTCACTTCACAGGACAATGCCCAATACGGTACGGATCTAGATTTCAGGCTTCCTCAGCTGCTTGAGAGGATATGTGATATACCAGGCGATTTCAAGGTCCGTGTGGGAATGATGAATCCTTTTTCTGTGCTTCCCATACTGGAAGAGTTGTTGGATGCTTTTGAGAACGATAAGATCTACAAGCTCGTTCACTTGCCTGTGCAATCAGCATCTGACAATGTGCTGAAAAGGATGAACAGGTTCCATTCCATAGAAGAGGCCGATCTTATTATAAACAGTTTTAGGGACCGTTTTGATGACCTTACTCTATTCACTGATATAATAGTTGGTTTTCCCGGAGAGCAAGATGATGATTTCATACAAACTGTTGAATGGGTAAAAAAGCAGAAACCTGAAAAGGTGAACATTTCCAGGTACACTCCCCGCCCGCATACAAAGGCCCTTGAATACCGTAACATTGATTCACGCATCGTTGCACAGCGCTCCAATGAACTGCACGCTGTATGCGAAGAAGTCAAAATAGGTGTCAGGAAGAGTATGATGGGCTGGCAAGGCAGGGTCTTTATTTCCAAAGAGGCCAAGGTAAAAGGTCTTATGGCCCGTACAGCATCCTATAAGCCTGTGGTCATTCCGGAATCATCAGCTGTCCCCGGGAGCTTTTGTGATGTTGAGATCTTCGATGCGACCCCGGGTTATTTTCTGGGAAGGGTAATTAGCTGAAATTATCCACAAATATAGAAACTATTTCCAAATTCAAAACCGACAAATACAAATAGATCTATGTAGGAGACAATTAAATTAGATTCTCAATTGTGAAGG
>CALBTS010000514.1 GCA_937968035.1 uncultured Methanomethylovorans sp. | reverse complement strand
GCTTAACAGTAGATGGCGATGACATTGTTGCATTAGCAAATGAAGCTATTGATAGTGCTGCCGCTGCTGCTGTATCTGAAACCAATGCTGCTGCTAGTGAAACTGCTGCTGCTGCTAGTGCAGCGATTATAGGAGATTGGAAATATATCGGCCCTTGGGCGCCTTCCACCTCGTACGCAGTGAATAACGTAGTGAGTTATAGCGGTAGCACATATATCTGTACAACCGCGCATACTTCCACTGGTTCTTTTGAAGCGGGTAATTGGGATGTATTAGCACAACAAGGCGCTGCTGGTGCTGGCACTGGTGATATGCTAGGTGCTAACAATCTTAGTGAACTCACTAATACATCTATTGCTCGTACTAACATTGGACTAGGAAGTGTAAACAATACTAGCGATGCCAATAAACCTGTTAGCACAGCAACGCAAACTGCTCTCAACCTTAAAGCTAATTTGGCCTCCCCTACCTTAACTGGAACGCCTACGGCTCCTACACAGTCTGCTGGGGATAACAGCACTAAACTTTCTACAACTGCTTACGTAGATGGAGCAATATCAACCCATGAAGGTGCAGCAGACCCTCATCCAGATTATGCGACAGAAACCTACGTTGATTCTTTAAATGCCGCTGCAACACTTCTTTGGAGCGGGTCTGCTACTACAAGCGGTCCCCATACTATTTCAGGAGACTTCACAGACTATCGTTTCGTTATCGCAGTGGGTCATGACCAGGTATGGGTTTCAAACGAAGTGAAAGCAGACATCCTCCCGATGGCGCTATTTATTACAGGAGCTCGCCCAACACCTGTTACAGCGTATGCAAATGGTGTACGCTTAACTGTTTCAATTTACTATGTGTCGGATACTTCTTTTTCAATCATAAACGGTGGTGGCTCTATCTTCCCAATTACTCATGTTTATGGAGTTAAATAATGAAAGTTTATATTAATAAAGGGAGTGGTGTTATTCAGACTTCCCCTGTGCCCCCTGATTTAAGTAATTGGGATATGGTTAATGCAGTGAATGAGACAGCTTTTCGGGGGAAGAAGTTTGATGGAAGTAAAAGAGTTTTTGTTGACCCTATTATTGTACCTTCTTCCGTAACTCGAAGACAAGCCCGTAAAGCAATGGATCAAAGAGGCATTTTATCAGTTGTCGAGTCTTATATTGGTACGCTTCCCCTGACAGATCAGATTGATTACACAGACGCCTCCGTATTCGAGCGCTCTAATCCATTAGTAGAGCAAGTTAAAGTTTCTCTTGGATTGTCTGATAATGATTTGGACAGTCTTTTTATTTTAGCCGCTTCTCTATAGGAGTTTTTATGGAACCATTAGATAAAGCACTATTAGTTGATAGTAGCGGTAAACCTCTTACTCAGAGTTTGTTTTTAGAGATTGGTTATACAGAACATGCAGTTTACACTTTAAAAGATAATGATTATGAGTATAATGGCAAACTCTATTATTCATTACGCCGCCTTTATCTCGAATGTGAAGACCCGACTGAATATGAGTTTGCCACACTCCATCTGCTAGGCTGGCGTCATTGGAAGCGACTCTGCGAGAACAGAGTGGTGCGTAAATATATAGATGAATGGCGTGAAGAACTTGAACTTAAACTTCGTTGTGAAGGGATTAAGAGTGCTATTCAAAATGCAAGAGAAGGTGGATTCCAGTCCGCTAAATGGCTTGCTGATAGAGGGTGGGAAAAGCGGATAGCAGGTCGCCCTTCTAAAGAAGAAGTTAAACGTGAGAAAGAATTTCAATCACGAGTAACAGAAGAATACACTGCTGATATTGTGAGGCTTAAAAATGTCAAAATTTAAACTTTCTACTCGATCACTTAACAGGCTTGATGGTGTTCATAGGGATTTAATTGCTGTAGTTAAGCGCGCTATTGAAATTACTGAAATCGACTTCGGTGTTATTGAAGGTGTTAGAACGCTCTCTAGACAACAAGAGTTGTTTAATAAAGGGGCTACCACCACCATGAACTCTCGACACCTTACAGGGCATGCTGTAGACCTTGTAGCGTATGTTGGGAGAAGTGTGAGATGGGATTGGCCCCTTTATGATAAGATTGCTAAAGCTATGAAACGTGCAGCCTTTGAAGTAGGTGTCGATATTGAGTGGGGTGGTGACTGGAAGTCTTTTAAAGATGGACCTCACTTTCAGCTTCCTTGGGGAAAATATCCAAAATGAGTGTTACTGCTTTAGGTGCAATTCTTGAGATAGGTAGTAAAGTATTTGATAAGATGTTCCCTGACCCTGTTGAAGCAGAGAGAGCTAAATTAGAGCTTCTTAAACTTCAACAGGCAGGAGAGTTTAAAGCTTTAGAAGCTGATGTAGAGATGGCAAAAGGCCAAGTAGAGATTAATAAAGAGGAAGCTAAAAGTGAGCTTATTTTTAAATCTGGATGGCGGCCTTTTATTGGATGGACTTGTGGAAGCGCATTTGCATTTAATTTCTTAATCCTCCCTATCGCAACGATGGTTGCTGCCTTTTATGGCATACCCTTTGTTGGGGTTACTCCTATTGATTTAACTACAATGCTCCCTGTTCTTCTTGGTATGCTTGGGTTAGGTGGTATGAGAACATTTGAAAAAGTTAGGAATAAACAATAATGGCTGAGAAAAAAGAAAAAAAACGTTCCCCTAAAGATGCTCCTTTGGGCAGTGGGATGCTTGATATGGCTAGACAGCTTTTGATGGGACGTAAACGTAAAATTGATAATACAATTGACGCTGCTGTTAATGGTAAGCGTCCTGAACAAAGCAAGAAGTATTAAATATGGAACAATGGCTAGTTAACGCTTTCAAGAAGATAGATAAAATGCCTCAAGAGGCTAGGGAACTTCGGGAACTAGCCAAAAGGGATTTATTTACTTTCGCTAAGCTTGTCAATCCCGGATACATGTATGGAGATGTCCATAAAGAAATTTATGAGTGGATGCAAGAGTATTACCTGTTTGGTCAGGGAAATGAACTCTCTTCCAACAAGCTTATTATGCTTCCACGAGCACACCTTAAAAGTCATATGGTTGCTACTTGGTGTGCATGGATTATTACACGTCATCCAGAAGTCACTATACTTTATGTATCTGCCACAGCAGAACTTGCAGAAACGCAGTTATTCGCCATCCAGAACATTTTGTCTTCTAAGGTGTATCAGAGATACTACCCTGAGTATATAAACCCGCAAGAGGGTCTTAGGGAGCGTTGGAGTCAACGTAAGATATCCATAGACCATCTTAAGCGTAAAGAAGAAGGTGTTAGAGACCCAACCATATCTACAGCCGGGCTTACTACTAATACTACTGGCTGGCATTCCGATATTGTAGTCTCAGACGACCTTGTTGTTCCCGAGAATGCTTATACAGAAGACGGGAGAGAAAGTGTAAGCAAAAAGGCTTCTCAATTTACTTCTATCCGTAATGCTGGTGGATTTACTATGGCATGCGGAACGAGATACCATCCCGGCGATATTTATCAGACTTGGAAGGAGCAGGTTTATGATATTTATAATGACCAAGGTGATGTGATTGATAGAGTTCCTGTATGGGAGATTAAGGAGTATGTAGTAGAAGAAGATGGTTTGTTTATTTGGCCCAGAACAGTACGGCCTGATGGTAAAGCCTTTGGATTTGATTTCAAAGTATTAGCTCGTATTAAAGCGGAATACTCTGACCGAATCCAGTTCTATGCACAATACTATAACAACCCTAACGCACCGGGTTCGAATAGAATTTCTAGGGACAAGTTCCAATATTATGACAGAAAACATATTAAGGAACACGGAGGTTCTTGGTATTTCAAAAACAAGCGTCTCAATGTCTACGCTTCTATTGACTTTGCCTTCTCTTTATCTAAAAAGAGTGATTACACTGCGATTGTTGTTATCGGTGTAGATGAAGATAATTTTATTTATGTTTTAGATATAGAGAGGTTTAAAACAGATAAGATTTCAGAATACTTCCAGAATATCACTGCTTTGCATTCTAAATGGGGTTTTAGAAAGATGCGTGCTGAAGTCTCAGTAGCCCAGAAAGTGATTGTACGTGACCTTAAAGATAAACTTCGTGAAGAGGGTTTAAGACTATCTATTGACGAATATAGACCTACTAGGCACGAAGGAACTAAAGAAGAACGTATTGCCTCTGCTCTTGAACATCGTTACGATAATCAGGTGATATGGCATGCTAAGGGTGGTTATACAGAAGTATTAGAGGAGGAGCTTATTCTTGCTAGACCACCGCATGATGATGTGAAGGATGCGCTGGCTTCAGTAGTCGAGATTGCTATAAAGCCTAAGAGAAGTTCTTATG
>CALBTS010000513.1 GCA_937968035.1 uncultured Methanomethylovorans sp. | reverse complement strand
CATTAGTTACTCAATTGTCGCGACACGGAGCGGCAATTGCATATACCGACCTGTTGGGTGTAGTGCGTTTATTTAAGAAACTTTTGAATTTCGGTTTTGAGCTTAGGGAGATGAATAGTTAGAATCGCCCAAATGTTTTCATCCGATATTGAGTCATATCCATGAATAATCTGATTTCTTAATCCGACAATTCTTCTTGCATTATCAATTGGGAAATCAGGATCTTCTCTAAGTATACGGTTAATGGCCTCTCCAATAATTTCAAGATTTCTTTCTATAGCTCTCTTAAACAAGAAGTTTTGCTTGTACCCTTCAAGATCTTTGGGACCTGTTTCAAAGAATAAGTAAACTTCATCTATGGCTATTTTGATGTCATAAAGACACTTAAGCACTTTTTCGTTCATAGACTAATCTTTTGTCCCTGTCAATAACCCTTCTAAAAATGGGATTTCTTATGGCTTGGTTTTCAACAAGATCAACTTGTCTGTGTAGCAGTGCCTCTAGTTTTTCCTTGAAATCCATGTAGTTATCGAAATAATCCTGAATATCTACATTTTCAAACTCAACAAGAAAATCAACATCGCTGTCATCAGTGAAACGGTCAGTGAGTATTGAACCGAATATGTAAAGCATACTGACCTTGTGCTTTTTACAAAGGAAAGCAATTTGACTTATATTTTGTTCAATGACATTCATGTAGCAAATATAGGAAACTTCATGGATAAGTACTTAGGCCCTGCATTACACCCAACGTTCGGCGGTATGTGGCGTTGGCGCAGAGTCGCGGTGGCGCGCGTTTTTGCACTCGTGGTGCGATGCAGGATTATGATGTTTATTTGTTTGTTCTCGCGTTGGCAAAAACCGTGACACCAGGAGGGAGTCCCCGGCGGGAGCCGGGGCAGCCTGTGCCGCCATTAACGGTCTTTCATTTTGACCAGAAGATTCTCGCGGCACAGAAGCCAATGACATATACCGACCTGTTACAGCACGTTTTTTTATATTAATTCATTTTCTTCGATATATTTCTCGACATTTCTTAAATCAGCTTCCGAAAAGTAGGTAATGTTGTTGTTTGTTATATGGAACGGTATTCTTAAAGTTGGATTAAAGCCATTTTCAGTGGGTAACAAATCCTTTAAGTAGTCCCGAAATGCCCGTTGTCTTATTCTATTATCTTGTCTTTCCCCAATTAGCAATTCAGGGAATAATGGGTCATTACTTCTTAATCTTGTAAATCCGGAAGTCCCAGGTTTTATTATAGTATCCTTATTTAATTTCTTATAAAACTTCAACGGAAATTTGGTACAAATTCTCTCGTAGTAATCAAGTGTTATTTTTCTATACTGATTGAAATGTTGCTTTTCATCAAATTCGATAGCAAAATTGAAAGGTTCTCCGATCCAAATATCAAAGGATTGCATTTGATTAAGGTTTTGTTTACTCAGTTTGCAGATTTGTTCTTTAAGGATTAGCTCATTATCTACAAGTTTGGAATAAAGATCACTTAGTTCAGAGTATTTATCGATCAATTGTATTGTTGGGTAAGATAGAAGCCATTCAGGCTTATACTCATAATAGCAAGTTGGCCTCCTTTTAAATTTTACTTCAATTAATTTAACGATTAGATCTCCTATAGTTCTTAGTTTATGCCCATCAGAGGATGTTGAAGTCTTGGATCTTATTTCTTTAACTGTCTTCAAGTTCTGAATTGATTTTTGATTTTTGGGAATTTCTGAAGAATGTGGTATCAACCATTTCACTCCAATTTGATATGCATGAGGTATTCTTCCATCTCGTAAGATTTTCCTAAGCGGTAATCCTGGTCTTGATGGTGAATTATTAAGAAGTCCTATTGATTGAAGGTAAGGAAGTACCTCAACTGGAGTAGTCGTATTCTGATGTTTCTTATCAAGATACTCGTCTATTGCTTCAATAATTTTTGCGATGTTGGGCATGATTTCGGTTTTAAAATGTGCTGTAACGTTCGGCGGTATGTGGCGTTGGCGCAGAGTCGCGGTGGCGCGTGTTTTTG
>CALBTS010000512.1 GCA_937968035.1 uncultured Methanomethylovorans sp. | reverse complement strand
TTCCATCCTTCTTTTATTAACTCATTGACCTTTGCCGACAGATGTTCGGCCGAACTGGAAGTTACTATCTTGTAATTCATTGCAGTATGATTTACCTGAGGTATTAAAGTTAAGAAAGTTTGTCTGGTTGGTGAAGTCCTTCCTCAATATTTGCTCCGTTCACCCGTATATTCTTCGACAGGTCTCAATGTTTCCATCATGACATGGCTATCGACCTGGTTACTTAAGATATCCAGGATTTCATCCAAGGTCATTGTAGTTTTAAATTCAAATTCAACATCTGGTAACTTTCCCACTTGGAGAATTTTCATTTCCCACATATTCGTTGGCATTCTATGGATGAATAGAAGAACATCATCTAGACATTCAGCTCGCACTTTGAAGTGCTTAATATCCTTTGAATAACCTTCCTTCTCCATTTTATGAGCCATTTTAAAATCGGACATAATCCTATAAATTAAGTTATTGGTTGTCTATCAGTTCTTTAATCTCATTCTGCAATCTTTCAAGATTCACATTTAAGGCCAGAACGGTATTGGAAAGTGTATCCACAATGTAAAATCTGCCAGTGTTTTGACACATTCCCAAACTTCTCGACTTGCATAATCTCTGATAATAGTTATGTCTGTCATAGTACCTGTTTATTTCCTGGTACATTCTTTTTTCCTCTTTCGTCATCGGAGGATTGTAATCTCTTGTTTTCATATTTTCTTTTTTAAAATTGGGGCGCAATCATAAGCGCATTTTTTGAATGGGCCAAATATTTTCGTAGATTTATTTAGCTGGGCCCTAGCATTTTAACATATAAAGACAAAAACATTTTATTCTGAAACAGATAATTATTTTGTGCAGCAAAATATTACAAAATGGCTTGTTAATCTCCATCCATGTCCATTCAACCTGTGCAGATTTCAGTTGAGGTAATGGTAATCCCTTTATGCAAGGCCAGAACGATTATTGTTTATGGATAGGGGTCAACATAGCCAATGAGGTTTCAGTGTCACCAGTGCAAAATTTGAGTGGTCTGGAGTGAAAATTACTTCCGTTTTGCTTATTCAACTCAATTCGTCGTACTGGCCCATAAAATCTGGCTTTGACAATGTTTGGCAATCTCTAAAACTGGCTTTACATTGGCCCCAGAATGAAAACACTCGTTATCCATCCCGAAGATCCCACGACAGAATTCCTTACACGGATTTATGCCAACCTTGAAGACACAACAGTCATCCAAGGTGGGATATCCAAGTCTGAAGTCCATGGCCTTATTGAATCTCATGAACGGATAATCATGCTCGGTCATGGTGCCCCGTTCGGCCTGATGAATCCAGGACAATTTCGAAATTCAGGTCTGTTCATTGTTGATGGTTCAATGGTGGACTCACTTTTACGAAAATCAAGCTGCATCTATATCTGGTGCTACGCTGACCAATTCCTTGAAACTTATGGACTTTCAGGATTATGCAGCGGGATGTTCATTAGTGAAATAAGGGAGGCTTATATGGAAGGGTTCTACAAGATTGGGCGTGGGATGATAGACCAATCCAACGAAAAGTTCGCATCGATACTTTCAAAGTATATCAACCAACCATTGGATATCCTTTACCAGTCATTATTGCTTGAATATGAGGTGGTGGCAAGGTCAAATCCTATTGCCAAATTTAATTTTAAACGATTACAATTTCTAACCAATGGCACCAATGGAAACCTCACAAAAATCGCCGTATAACAAAATTTCCTCTGAAGTTAAAGCGGAATGTAACATTGGGTATGGTGTTCGTTAACACCAACCTTGGTTAATCTGGTTGGTCCTGGGACATCCAGTTCACAAGCCGTAATACACAACAGGATAATTGAGATCTCTTGTAGAATCGAAAACAAACCCCGTCCAGCGAAGTGATCGAATGACAGTCATTTGATATTATTCCACTTCGTTTCTTGCCAGTTACGGATTATGCCCTCAGTATTACAACTTGGGCAATGCCAGTGAATTTCTTTGAGGTTTGGGGTTAAGGTAGTATTGATAATTCCATTACATCCCTTATTGAAGCACCACAAGGCAGTCGGAGATAGTACTGTATTCTTCCTCTCCGTTGTTAGATCAACAACCATAGCGAGGAAACCCGCCATTTCACGGGCTTCTGTAGGCATTTCTTTTGGGATGTTACCCGTTTCGTCCAAGAAATGGGTCAGATCTGAGATATACATGTTGTTTCAATAGGGATTGGAGTCGGAATTACCTTCACCAAAGGTCAGGAAAGTACTAGTACCAGTTGCAACTGGAACTGTTTTATCCCGCATTAATCCAAGGTAATCGTGAGAAAAGGGTTCTTCCCAGTGAGGCTCTGGAGAATGGAATGGAATTTCGGTTACTCTAATCACTCGTTCTTGACTCTGAAGGAGTGAGATTGTTAAACCAGCCGATAACATCGGGATGATATATTTCCCTACCTTCTTGGTACTGCTCTTTTTCATTGATTATCAATTTTACAGTCCAAAGGTACCTAGTAAAATCAACATGTTGAAAATTGATTTATGAAGGAATAAAATTCAATTGAGGTAGAAAAGATTAGCATCCAGTGACACACAGTCCCACCGATTTATTTCTTGAACTTTCCAGTAATCGGTATCACTCATCCTATAAGATTTTATTCCTATCATCTTATTGACAGCAAAGTTAGAAAGCCAGATTTCATCTTCAGATGGTGATGAATAGAATTTCCATCCTTTCTCAGTGAAATAGTTGATAGCGAATGTTGTTGGATACATCATGAAATTAAACAAATCAAAAAGTCCTGATAGATACAACATCGAATCGTCCTCATACTCTTCAATCCACCCGTCTGGACGACTTATTCTGATATCTAGTTCTTTCGTCATAATGTAAATAGTTATTGTCAAACAACAAGTTACTTTTCACATCAAGATCAATATGGAAGTCTTTTTTAACATTTTTGGCAGACTGCCCACATCGTTTTACCACCGTGGCGTTAACTCGGTTGGTACCCTTACAAGGGTTCATGATGTTGTCTGGCAAAAATAGGCAGAAAATCCGAATGGTTTACAGTGAAGATGCAATATCTTCAATGGTTACTAGTCCTAATAGTCGTTCTGATTTCTTGCCAGTTTCAGTTATGAATAGTAAATCAAGGTTCCTTTTGTGTGTATTGATATGTGTAATAAAATGATCATATGCATCATAGATAGAGGCAGTTCGGGAAATAAATCGATAGTTATTTTGAAACTCAATAGAAGATATTAAGTCCTTAACTCTTATTTTTTCAACTATTATCGTTCCTTTCTCCTCCAACTGGGTGGATAACCATCTAGAAATGGTATTCGTATTGATGAGTTCTATAACGATCTGTTCATTATTAAATACTGGGAATTGTGAGATTGATTTAATCTTCATCTCAGAAAGAATGTTATTTATATAATCATCTTCAAATGCTCCAAGGATTTCCGATTGAAATGTGGGTATAACCCTCTTGGGATTTGTTATTTTTTCATACAAATCCTTTATCCTTCGGACAGTTTCATCATGAGGTTCAGCAATTACTTTATTCCCGATCTTTGGATTATGGACAATCGCATTTCTTAATTCCCCCAATGACAACAAATCATCTTTGTACCGTTTAACGGTCTTATTTGAGGATAATTTAATTTTTTGTGTGAAAGACACCTCTGGCCCATGTCCGTTATCCTTTCTTAGAAAGTTGTCAATTAAATTATAGTGGTTAAGAAAATCGTCAGAATTCATCAAATATCATAATATTTAGTCATTCTCAATTACATAAGTTATTCTCATGGCAGCTTTTGGCTGAAGTAAAATCAGTTTGATTCTACTTTGAATAACCATTCAGTTTTTACTACCTGAATTGGAGGAATAGTCAACTGGATATTATAGGGTACAACCTTAACTCGACCACCATCAGGCTCCTCAATCAGAAGATAAACATACTCTTTCCCACTATCTTCATAATCAGGAAGGAACATTACCAAATCACCTTTATGAAACTCATTCATATTTTAATTCCTATCTCTGGTTACTCTGAATAAAGTTGACAAAACTGCCAAGAGTCATTATTTGCGGACGGTATTGTTCTGGGTAACTTTTTATGTACACACTCGGTACGACAAGCTGGACATTATACTTCATCATTTCCTTTAACTGGTTTGGTGAGATTCCCTGTTGAAGTGTGAATAGATGCTTGGTTTTTATCCTGTCTGCCTCATTGAGGACTTGGCGCCATCTATCTTTACAAGTGGTCTTTGCAGCGAGAACATTGAGCTTACCACTGTCAAATCGAGGATTTAAGTATGCCTCCCGACTTGGAAAGATAAAATCTGGCTTCTTTCTGTCCTCAGTAACAACCTGACATTCATAAGTGATTTTAAATTGGTTAAATATTTCACCAAGATGATTTTCCAATGATTTTCCAGCCCTACTTTTTCGTCGATTTAATATTGTATTTGCAGTTTCTACTAATTCGCCAACAGATGAAAAAGGAGTCTTAATTCTGTCTTTATATCTGTCATTCTCGATCGTTTTAAAAAGCTGGAACTCGGCATTCAACCATTGTAATAATCTAATATCAGGGGATTTAATAATCTTAGCAAGGTTGATCTTAAAAGATTGATTAAAACAATGTCTGGCATTGTCTGAAAGGTCTCGTGCGGGAGGGAAATCAACACGAAGTGATTTTAAATACTCTGTGAAACAAAGGAACATTTTATCTTCAGAGGGAAGATCTGCTCCCTTTGGGATGATTTTATTTGTATCGTTAACAGTTAAATTCAGAGAAGCAAGTAATTCCTCTATTTCATCATCTTTCTGAAATACAAAAGCCTCAAAGAAATCTGATGATCTTTTGCAGATAACTAAAAGGTCACCTACATTGTTGTGAGACAAAAACGGGAACCCCCTTCCAAAATTCGTCAATCGATATTCATTTCTCGTGCGGACGCCATAATAAATGAATCTGCTGTGTGTTTCAAAGTCGTCTTGCCACTTAATGGTGACCCATTTTTCAGAGTTTTGTCCTTTTGTACCTGGACTATCGAAAATCAGAGGCCAAGCCTCCTTGTGAATGTGATACCCTTTTTGGTGACCTCCAGTGAGACCAGTATCATTGGCTGTAATGAACTTAGAAAAGGCTATTTCAGACTCTTGAACTGTCTGTATGGCGCATTGGAGAATACTGCTTTTCATATATGAGAAGTTCAGAGACTAATTGCCTACCAACATATTTCATAAGTGGCACCACCACTGAATTACCAAACTGCCTGTATGCCTGATTATCCGAAACAGGAATAACAAAAGTATCTGGATACCCCTGTAATCTTGCACATTCTCTTGGAGTTAATCGCCTTGGGTTCTTGTTTTTCTGAGGGATCAGAATTTCAGCTCCGTCCTTATAGTACCTTGCGCTTAATGTTCTTGAAATGCCATTTAAATCAGTCATTCCATAGCCGAACCCATTACCCTTTGCCTTATGTTTCTCTGCATATCTGATAAGGTATTCCCATAAATGATCAGTCAGAGTGTATTTGTTATCAGCTTTCTTCTCAAGTATATCAACTATTCTATGATCAGCTATAGGCATATCAGGGAACTCGAACTTTTCTTTTCCTTTGAAAAAATCATTGGAAAAGCCAATAATTACGATTCGTTCCCTGTGTTGAGGCACAAAATGTTTGCCATCCAATACTTTTGTATAAATGGTATAATTAAGCTCCTTTAAGGTATTGGAAATTACCATGAATGTTCTCCCTGAATCATGCGAAACGAGATTCTTAACATTTTCAAGGAAAAAAGTCTTAGGCTTCTTTTCCTCTATTATCCTGGCTATATCAAAGAATAAAGTCCCCTGTGTTTCATCTTTAAATCCATGATTTTTACCCAGCGCATTCTTTTTTGATACCCCAGCAATTGAAAACGGCTGACAGGGAAAACCAGCAATAAGAATATCATGGTCAGGGATTTCCTTCTCGTCAATTTTTGTTATATCTCCAAAGGGAACCTCTCCAAAATTAGCCTCGTAAGTCTTTTGGGCAAAGTAATTGTATTCACTCGAAAAGACACATTTACCTCCCAATTCCTGAAATGCAAGTCTAAATCCTCCAATGCCAGCGAAAAGGTCAATAAATGTAAACTTGGGATGTTCAACTGGCGGAAAAGGAATGTCCCAATCAATTGGAAGCTTGACTTGGAAATATGGCTCATCAAGAGGATCAGCATTAATCTGTATTGTATGTAAGTACCTTAATGCCTCCTTCTCAAACAAAGTAGAGCTTCCGTTTAGACACGCCTGCAAAAAATGGGTCAGATGCGCCAGTTCATTTAACTCAGGTTTATTAACATTAATGTTCAGTTTCTTCCGTATTTCGGAGTACTTAAGCATGCTTCCGTTCGTTGATTACATCAGTTATTTGATAAATACAAAGGTTTACATTTTTACGGATTTCCCTGCTCCAGAATCGTAAAACTTTCCAGCCATTATTAACAAGGTATTCGTTAACTGTCTGGTCCCTTAATTGGTTGGCTTCAATCTTTTTCCACCAAAAATCTCTATTTGTTTTAATCCTATATTTTTCCGTATTCCAGTCCTTTCCGTGAAAGTATTCGCTATCCACAAAGATCGCCACCTTATATTTTTTTATTGTTAAATCTGGACATCCGAAAACTGATTTATCATTCTTCCTATACCTAATACCCTGAGCCCAAAGAGTTTTTGCCAGGAGTAATTCCATCTTTGTGTTCTTACTCTTGATGGCCTTCATATTTTTTGACCGTTGTTCTTTTGTCAAGACATCCATGGTGATAAAATTAAGTTATAAATACGGTAAATTCAAGTATTCTATGTTATCAACCCGAGTATAATGCGTTATCTATATGTTAATATATGGGCGAATATGTGAGATTACATATAACTGATGATATATTCAGAAAATTGCTTGCAAATGGTTTTAATTTTTGCTATAATTGGATTCGCCAAATAGATTAATAATATTATGACTACTAAGACCAAAAGAGAGCGATTCGTTGAAGTCGGCGGAAACAGGGTGCAGATGGTGATCGACAAAATAGACAATCTCTCAAAATGTGCTAACAAGAGAAATTATGACTTCACCCAACAAGATATTGACAAGATGTTTAAAGCAATCAGCGATAAACTTAAAATTACAAAATCAAAATTTGAGGGCGAACTAAACCTGACTAATAAAGAAAAGAGAGTATTCAAATTTTAAACCACATTGCAATGCCTGAATGGAAGTTCCGAGAAATGCAAAAGTCTGAGATCGCAGTTGATCCAGTACAAACTCAGTTTTACAACTAATATTGTAGGTGGCCTTTCATCTGCTCTTGTTAGGGAGTCACTTCAAAACTCACTTGACGCCCGATTACCATCTGTCGACAACAATCCTGTATTTGTTGAATATAGAATCGTAGAAATAGAAGTTGACGAATTTGTTATTGGACTTTTCAACGGATTGATCGACCATCTTGATTCAAAGAAAAGCGGAATCAATCCTGAAAATATCCCTGATTTCCGATCCAAAATTAAGGTGCTACTGGTTGAAGATTACAATACTCTCGGACTACCAGGGAGTCTTCTTGAAAATAGAGATCCAGAGGATGATGATGACAATCCTCATAATTTCTATTGGTTTTGGAGGAGGGTTGGTAAATCTGGTAAAAGAAATGATGAAATAGGCAGGTGGGGGTTGGGTAAAACCGTATTTCCAGCTTCATCAAAGATCAATACTTTTTGGGGACTTACAGTGCGGAATGATGATGGTAACAAATACTTAATGGGATCGTCTATCTTAAAAATACATCACCTTGATGGAGAAGAATTGAGGATATCTCCATATGGATTTTTTGGAAATTACACTGATACAGAGGATCCTTATTTTGTCTTACCTGCTAATGAAGAAAACGACAATAATTTCATTGAAACATTTGAGGAAAAATTTGGAATTCAAAGAAAATCAGAAACAACAGGTGAAAATTTATACGGATTTACAGTTATAATACCTTTTATATGGGAAGAAATAACCGCAAGTGATTTGACAATAGCTGTGATTGAACAGTTTTATTATCCAATTCTTACTGGGAATCTTATTATCAAAATAGAGGATTACAGAACGGAAACTGTAATAGACATTAATCAGGATAACTTAGACCAAATCAACCAAATCCTTCCATTTGATCAGATGGAAGATTTTAGGGCCGAAGAGGTGGAAAAGCTGCTCTCATTATCAAAATGGGCTATTAGTCAAACTGACGAGGATTTAATAATTCTTAATGAGCCAAATATTAACTCTGATCCTATGTGGAGAATGGAGTGGTACCTCGACGATATATTAAGGAATAAAATCAAAACCAGAGCATCAAACTTCTTTACAGGAGAACGAATTTCATTCAAAATCCCAGTCAAAGTACATAAAAGGAATAGCGAACCAGAATTCTCATATTTCAAGGTATTTCTTGAGTATGACCGAACTTTAAGTCGCGGAGAAAATTATTTCATAAGGGATGGTATAACGATTTCCTCCGTAAGGCCACTGATTAAGAAGGGATTAAGAGTTCTGGTAATAATTGAGAAGAATGATTTAGCAGCATTACTGGGTGATTCTGAAAATCCTGCTCATACTGAATGGCAGAAGGATACTAAATCATTACAAGAAAAATATACCGACCCCGAAAAAACAATAAGTTTTGTTATTCGCAGCTTATCGGCTCTGTATTCTTTAATAATCCAGCCTAAAAGTGGATTGGATTATGATGCTTTACAAGATGTGTTCTTTCTTGAAAATGAAGAAGAAGAGAATGTATCACATCCCCAGTTTGAGGGTGGAAACCAAGATGTTACAACGAGACCACATATTGATTTTGAAGAACCCCGTAACCCGAGAAGGTACTTTTTAACAAAAATCAGAGGGGGATTTAAAATAATTGGTAATGAGCAAGTGGATACGCTGGGGTTAAATCTTACTATCCGACTTGCATATGTGATTTCCAGAGGGAATCCACTCAAAAAATATAATTCCTTTGATTTTGATTTATCCTCTGATCAGTTCTTGGTTGAAAGTGGAGGCTTGAATATAGACAGATGTTCTGATAACATAATTGAATTTACTTCGACTGTCTCGAATAATCTTTTTCTCAAAGTAACTGGCTTTGATGAAGCACGAGATCTGTACATCAAAATTAAATAAGCCATGATAAGAAGACTCAATTATACTGGAAGAAAATTAATTCCGCATGATCGTCTACTAATCAATGTAAGAAAAATTGATGGTAAAAGAGCGTTTAATGCTGAAATGGAATTGGAAGGTCTGGGATTCCCTGCTGAATCAAGAATCTACATTGAGCCATACTACAAGTCATCCTATATGCGGTTTGATTTTGGCACAATCGACAATTTCTCTCCACCCCTTATTACATATTTGTCAGAGATTCCTGACACTGATCAGGTATTATTCAAGGTCAAAGTGGTAGGTGTCAATGGCTCAAGTGGAAAATTATTGGGTCTTGCAGAGAAAGTCATTCCTAAAAGCGAAGAAACAGAAACAATAGGCAGAACCCCATTATTACCAGTTGACTTTTCCAAGGATTTGGGACACCAAATATTTCAGATTTTCTTCGATGAGGAAGGGAATAGGGTTATTCTTGAAATTAATTCCAAGATAGAAAATGGTCCAGAATTCATCAGAAGCAATGAGTTTAAATCTTTGGTTTTACCAGCTGTGGTGAGACTCATAGCGGAAAGACTCAAAAATCATGATTATGACCCAGATTCAAACAGGTGGGAGGATATGTGGCTTAAGTTTTTCTACACAAGAATAAATATTGACGAAAAACCCGTGTATGATGGATATAACCAAGATATGATTGACGACTGGTTGGAAAGTATGGTTAACACTTTTTGCAGAAAATTCGAGGTATTTCAAAACTTCCTTAAAATCAATTTTAATTAATATGAAACTTCATTTTTTTACTAAAGATGGTTTAACGGAATTTAGCCAAAACTTACTCTTAATTAAATCTGGATTAACCATGGATTTGGATAAAGATCAGCTATTCTCCAACATCAATGTAAGAAAACATCGAGTTGATATTGATCTGCCAGAATTTAACCCATCGACATCTAAGTATGATTTTATTGTTTCGTTAACAACCATACTTGAACCCATAGAATTAAGAAAAGAATTTTATAATTCTAACCTGTGGTCATGGCTTTCAGCTTATTATTTTGACCTAGTCTGTCCACCTGAAGGTGATCGCAGATATCCTAAAGCAGAAGAAAGACACATATTATCGCCCGAAAACTGGCGACGATACTATAGACACCTCATCGCTGCACCTGTAAGGTTGTTTACGGAACTTGGTGAATTAGCTGTTGGGTATCTGGATGGAGATATTAATGTCCACGGTGAGTATTTTGAACAGTTAGCCTCAGCTCAGGATATCGCCACATCGCCAGGTATCATCGAGGCTGCAAATATCCTATTCTGGGATTATGAAAGGGGGGCATTTAAATATGGATCCAGAGGTAAAGACAGACCAGGGACCATCAGACGATTCGCCAGAGATATCATACCTCAATTTCAAATGACATTTGATCTTAATTCAATGAGTGGGCCAGAAATTATACGACTCCTACCTCCAGAATTTAATAGGTGGTTAGAGAATTAATTGATTTTATGCCATGAATGTGCCAGTTGCATTAATGTTTCAGCCTGCCTAAATAAATGTTCAAAAAGAACGCTATAGTGAAGTCCGTTTAATTATCACTTCCTTTTTCTTTCTTTAATAATTACATTTGCTGGACAAGCTGAACCAGTGGAGAAATGAGCAATAATAAATCAGTAGTAGTCAAATGCACTATCGAGCCCTACCCCAGACCTATGCCCGAAGGAATGCTCGACCCAATGCCCCAAGTAATAGTCCAATTCGACGATGGCAGTAAAAAAACCATATTCGAATTTTACCCCGATGAACTCTCATTTATAGAGGATGAGTTTATTGGTCTCACTGAAGAGCAAGCTCGAAAACTGAAGGTTGAGAAGGACATAAAGTACCTCCAATCATAACCCTCGATCTGAAGTTTATTTGACAGTAGGTTAATCTGAAATTCCAGCATTTTTTGCCAAAAATTTTTAATTGACAAATCCACTAAGTCAGATTTTTCAACATTTCTGGGCAAAATTTTTCTTTGAGATACTGTTCTTGGGTCTAACTAACAGAAAGTCAGTATATTAATAAGGGATACCCTAGGGAAGCCCACCGTAGCAGCCTCCCCTGGGACGGGGGGGAGCGGAGTTCAAGTATGTGATAAAGTCAATCTGCATATTCTTACCTGTCAACCTTCTCAATATGTTGTGTTGCAGATTGACATTCCCAAGGCAAATGACTCAGTTGCGCAACCCAGATCGCAAATCTGGAGATCTCAAATTACAACTGAAAAAAGGAGGCGATACTCTTGAAATTATCTCGCTGCATTTCCTCGATGTGAGGATGGAAGTACCGCCTCCAAGTCAACTGTCTGTTGAAAAAATACTCTCAAGTATCTAATATTCATTTGATTATACTCAAATGAAATATTTTCTATTAACCTACTTTTGAATCGAACAGCAGAAAACAATACTAATTTACACTGAATTCATTGACTAATAATCAAACTAAGATGAAAAAGATTACACTCACCCGTAATGAACTCTACGAAATGGTCAAGGAGGAACCTTTGACCTCTATATCAGAGAAACTTAAAGTAAATTATGAAGACCTACGGAAGATTTACCATAACATGGAAATTCCTATCCCTTCTGGCGGATATTGGTCGAAACTCAGGTGGGGTATTACAACAGAGATCATTCCACTTCCGTTGGACTATTCAGGTGAAAATCAGGTCGAGTTATTTCAAAAAGAACAAGGAGATCCTGACATCTTTAAAGACCCTGTTATTTCTTCCAACCAATGTATCACACATCCTCAATTTCAAGTGCCAGAAAGGTTAACAAATCCTGATCAACTCACTTTGGATGCTAAGGACTACTATGAAGCAAACAAAGGACGACCATGGGCGGGCAGTGTAAGGCTTCTCCAAGGAGTAAAGGTTCTGAGTATCGATGTACAATATTCTAACTTAAGTAGAGCCCTGAGAATCTTTGACACGGTTATTAAAGTCCTGAAATCCAGAGGACATTCTATTTCATTTGGCTGGAAGGGTACAGAAGCCGTGATCTATGGTCAGGAGGTTGGAATGAGGCTACGGGAGATCCATAAGGTTTCAGATAAACCAAGGGAGAGATATGGTTCAAGGGAACTCGAATCGACAGGAAGGTTTACATTTCAAATCGGCAATTATGAGCTCAAAACTGTTAGTGATGGGAGAAAATTAATCGAAGAAAAAATAGATTCCATTATAGAAAAACTGGAAGCCGAGGGAAAGAAATGGTATGATTGGCATGTGGAGGCAGAAATCCAAGAAAAGGAACGGCAGGAACAACTAAGTATAGAAAAAGAGGCCAGAGCACGAAAGGAAAAGGAATTGTTGGATTTCAAATCTTTGTACAAACTCGCCAATCGGCTACATCAGGCCAACATTATGAGGAATTACCTATTTCAGGTTGAATCTCACACATACAAAAAGGGGCTGGACACGGAAGAATTCGCAAAGTGGGTGGATTGGGCTAGACATAAAATTGACTGGTTTGATCCGTTAATCAATGGTGTGGACGATATATTCACCGAGAAGGATAAGAAAGATATATTTCAGGAATTGATACAACAGCCGACCTCTACACAATAGAGTCGGAGGCTTTCATGATCTCAAGCTGCAATAAACAAAAAATCGGCCGATTCTTTATGGGTCAAAATTCAAGGGTGAATGATTTCATCTGTCTGTTATCCAATGCCAGTTATTCAAAAACTCAGAGTAATCAGATTCTGAGTTATCTACCATTCTCCCGTTCACACCTTGGCTCAAATAAAACCATTCTCCTTCAGGGGATATATTTGTTGTGTCGTAGGTATGTCCATTTTCAAAAAGCCATATTGTCATCACCACCCTTTTATGATAGACACTACTGGGATTCGTCTTAACTCGCCTTCTCAGGAACTCTTGTAACGGAACAAGGATGAATTCAACTCGGTTTTTGAGGGTATTTTTGAAAGCAAGACCAAGGATGTCAGGATCAAGGCCAGATGATGAAAGGTTAAATTTGAACCTTCCGACTGCCTGAACATCATTGCCATTATTACTGCAATGGATTTGTTTATTTATGGGTAATGAGTTTATCAATCGGACAGTAATCGCATTTGCCCCGACCTGTTTGTTTAAAATTGTATATAAGGCATCATTATGAACACCGTAACTCAATCCCAATTCGGTTAACTTCTTCTCAAAGTCATTCTGCAGGGGACTCATTTATTCAAGGAAGATTACTTGACAATAAGCTGAGGGGAAGAGCCAAATCACCGATGAGCAATTTTGTATATTCGTGATGACCTCTTGTATTTTTTAATAAATTTCTCACCATCAGGAGTATATTCTTGTATCTCAAGATTAATATTGAATCTTTTAATCGCCTCGTCGAGTAGGGCGGTTGCAATACCTTTCCTTCTTCTGTCAGGTCGGATTTGAATATTAACACTTCCCGCCTTCTGGTATGGTGGTATCTCGCATGGGTAGTGATTTAAAATTCCATGCAGTTTATTGTCATACCCATAATAGAGCAGACAATCTACCCAAGTGTTATCCTCAAATTCCCCCTTGAAGTAAGTAATACCCGTTCCATTTTTGGGGTACTGTCTGGCCTGGCTTTCCCATAGAAATGCAATACTATTAATTGGTATCACCTTGTTCATTGTCTTTTCCATATTACAGTTGATTTGATTATTTGTCTTTCTATTTCCACAACCAATGCTTGATCTAGATCTCATAAACTCAGGTTATCATAGATGTCAAGAATTTCCTTCTCTCGCAGCCCCAAGTAGCGTCTCGTCGTTGAAGGACTACTATGGCTGAAAAGTTCCATTAACAGTATGACAGCTTCGTTGGAATAGTTATTCAATCTCAGTACTCTGTTTCCTAATGTTTTACGAAACAGGTGAGATGAAATATTACCTTCAATCGGAACATCGTACTTCTTGAAGATTTCCTTTAAGCGGACATTCGCATAAGATTGATCGATGGGTTTTACGGAGAACCTGTTGAGGAATATGTATTGGGAGCTGTCTTTTACCCCCATTTTACCTTTGACCCGCTCAACTATTGCTCGGAGGTCTGGGTTAATTTTAATTCGACGAACCTTCTTTGTCTTTCTCTCTTGAACAGTCAAGATTTCTGAACCTTCGAATTGGCTGAATCTTAATTGTAATAAGTCACCAATCCTCAAACCTGTGAAGCAGCCAATTGAAATCAAAAGACAAAATTTGAATTCATTGTCTCGTTCGAGTTTTGCGACAAGTGAACGGAAGTCATTCCAGTCCATTGCCGATGTCGTTGTTCTTTGACCCTGTAAGCTCATGATCTATGGTTTTAAAAATGGGCCGCAATGATACAGCTTTATCTTATACTTGCCGCATGGTTTAATGAAAATATAAGCTGAAATTCAGCATTTTACACCCTGAAAGGCATAAGGCTTTGTGGCCCAATCAAAACCAGAATTTTGGGAACTCCGACTTCTGTACAAAGTATAAGTTAGAGCATAAGTTCACCAACTTTTATTGTAGTTTGAGTTTTAAGATCTAGGGATAATGATTCCTGTTGATATGCCAAGATTGGATTCTATGCTTGGAAATTATTAGAGGGCTGGTGCATCTCTAGCTGAACTTAATAAATTTGCGGCCCTTTTTAATAAATGTGTATGGATTTATCGGCCGAAGTACCATTACCAATTATCCTTGGATTGTTTTTCTATTTGTTGATAGACATTGTTTCCGACATTCTTTCCCTCCTCAGGGAAAAGGAATGGATTACAAATGTTGGTTACAGAGAGTTGATCCAGGAGACAATCTGGTTCACGAATGACATATTATACGAGAAGAAGATTCGCCAATTTCCATCATTCGCCATCTCATATTACAGGCACAGAAGATTTCTTGGTGTCTATGATAACCACAAAATCATCATCTATGTGAAGAATGCGACGGACGCTGCTTCAATTGTTGGGATAACCTTGCATGAAGTCAATCACTACATTCAGCATCAGACAAATATGAAGGAATACTCCAAATATGAATACTATTCATTGAAATTCGGATATGACCAAAATCCACTAGAGAAGGAGAGTCGTGAATTTGCCGACAAATGGACGGAGCCATGTCTGAAACATCTTCTCACCAGGAATGTGGTTAAACTAAGATGACCATGGGAGACAAATCCCATAAATCTGGCCGTGTGATTCTTTCTGTCTTGGCCCAGGGCTGATCGCTCATGGTATTTCGAGAACTCAAACTGCAAGACAAGGCCTGGTTGTTAAAATAACTCCTTGACTTTTGAAACTTCTTTGCAGATTGACATTCGGATCCCAGGACAAGCCCAGGAAGTGAAAATATCCATCAAAGAAGGATTGGCCTGTTATGAATTCCTCATGGCGTCTTGATAACTCACGATGATTGAAATTATGAGGTATTCCAGCAATCTTATATCCAAAGGGCCCATTTGTACAGTGTCACCACTCTTGGCATTGGAAAGATTCAGGGTATTTAAAAAGTCCTTGGCGAAGTTCAGAAGATGTTGGTCTGTAGAGGACAAATACGAAAGTTTACTCTCCATTTCCTGAAAGTATTTGATTCTCTCATTCTCGCTCATCCTATCATGGTCGGGTCGGTTTCTTGTTTTTCTCATCTGGTTGAATGGTCTCAATTAAGTAAAGGTTCAAGGCTCGCCTGATTATTTCAGATTTATTCTGCTCTTCCAGCATTACGGCAGTCATCAGCCATTTGGTTTGTTGTTCAGTTAGCCTGACAATTATTTTATGCGGTTTGGAACTCATATATATAAATAGTCCCGTATTACAATTTAACTGGTTTTGGAGAGATTTTTTTTCAATGAGAATCGACCTCGATTCGAAAAATAGTTAATATCTATTATGTCCTTCAAGAAAGTGATGGCAGGGACTATTGCAGTTTGAATTCCCGAATCTGGAGTTGCAGGTTGACTTTTACGGATCCTGGGAACATGATTTTATCTATTTTTCTCGGTTTTCGATTTCACGACAAAAAAGCGCTGAAATGAAGCCAGGATAAATTTGAACCGCGTATTACAGATTCAGTGGGATTTGAAACACAGGCAACTCAGCCATCTTATTGTCCAAACTTAAATTCATCTGTTAACCTCAAAGGGAAATTTGAATACAAATCCACATGAGCAGATGTTCTCAATATTCTTGCCCTTCCGATTGCCTGTATCAAATCTGATTCTATAATTGCCAGCTGAATTTCTCTTAAAGCTTCATTATCGAAGCAGTTGAATTTAAATCGAAAGCCATTGTATTCAATTTTTTGATGGCTCATTGTAGTATCAGTGGTCTTAAAATCTATACCAAGAGCTCTAGCGGTCAGGAAGTACTCAATATTATTATGATGTGGGGTTCCTACAACAGCGATATCTCTACCTTTCAAAGCGTCGTAACCACTACAATTGCCATAATACATTTCCTGAACTGGATTTCTGAAGTGTTTGCCAAAGGAATTAAAAGTGATTACTGGCAAATCTCCGACCATACTACTGATTGTTCCAACATACCGATTAAGCCCATGTCGGGAGCATGACCACTTTGTATACTGGGTTAATGTTCCCATGTTTTCAACATCTCTGATGTTGATTATTTCAACCCTGTTACCGAATAACTTCTGATAGACAGGTATGGGTATTGTTGCCGACATGATGATAATCTTCTTGTTTGACGGCAGGTGTAAACGGCAAATAACAATGTACGTTTTTTCGCAAATAAGAATGTACTACA
>CALBTS010000511.1 GCA_937968035.1 uncultured Methanomethylovorans sp. | reverse complement strand
AGATCGTATTCGGTGACTGGAGTTCAGACGTGTGCTCTTCCGATCTAAGTAAAGAAATAACTTGTGATCCTATTCCTTTATTGCTCCCGATTCGTCCTTGATAGTATTGTGATCTGTAAATAAATTCTCCCGGTTTCATGAGGGATATTTCAGTATTATATTCTGAACTAGGTGGCCCGTATCTTGTGCCAAAAATTCCTTGTAATTCATCCAAATCTCTCGCAGATTGTTGAACTTCTATGAAATCAGGAAAATAGTCCAAATTGATCCCATTTAGCCATTGAGTTGTTACTATATGAATAAGACGATCAAATTGTGGACTTGGCGCGTCCATGTTGTGCCACCCATCACCAATACCGCTGAAATAAGGAGTATTTTTCAGCGCACCTAAGTCACTGTACTTAAAGTAATAATTACCATCAGCGCGACAATAAGCTACGGCTGGTGGGTCTACATTTAATGTTCTTAATGCTTGTCTATTCTCTACTTCATACATATTTGCGCTTTTCAAAGATTTCAAAGTTTCTACAAGCTCATTTAATTCTTGAATTTCTTCAATAACTTCGCCAAGTTCTTGAGAATAATGATAGTATTGTTCTTCGGCTATCATAGTCACCACTCCTTATAATGAATGTGAAAAGCCACTGCTTTATTATTCAAAGATAAACATTTGAAAAACCATCTATAATTTATTTGAATTAAACATTCTTTAACTAATTCTGAATCAATGAAATTTCGGCAGATAGGAAAACTACTATTTGTTCCTATATGCCATTGATTATATAAATCATCATAATTAAGATAACTTTGTTCAAATTCTCTAGGTGTTTCATATCCTTTACGTACTGGTTCTGTACAATCATCGACCCATGTTCTTTCCGGATAAGGTAACGGGTATCCCCAATTCCAATGATATACATTCGCGTATACTGCTGGAGCTAAGGGTTCAATAGAATGAAAAGTCAAAGGACGTAAGGACCAAAGTAATGAAGGTAAAGGTACCGATAATTCTTCATCTGTAATATCTTTAGTTGGTTCTATTGTTTCCTCGTATTTATGGATAGTCATATCTAGTGAAATATTAGGTAAAGAAGGTGTAAAATATATCTTATATCTTTTCCATGTTTCAATCGTCTCAATATTCAATTCTGGAGGATCGTCCAATATTGGAGGTAATTCTCCTGATTCTAATATACCTTGAGGCGTTTCCTCTGGACTTCTTACGTCATCTATATATTTTATTTGTTGCCAAGTTGAAGATTGAACTATTTTATTAATTGTTCGACGATATGTCTTCAATATTTCGCCTTGTTCTGATCTTACCATAAATAATATTTCATAAGGTACAGAAGTAAAGTTTTCCCATTCCTCTCCAGCCAAAAAGTCGACATAAATAATATTATCGCCTTCAGTGGCTACTATATTCGTTGAGTCTATAATCACAATATTTTCATAGGTCATATCTTCTAAGAAAATAAATAAACGTTGATCTATATATTTGTCGACTGGTCTATTATAAAACCCAAAGTAATAAAAAAGTTCGTCTTCTGGAACAAAGATAATTCCGGGAGAGATAGTAAGCACTAAGTCATTTTCGGATTGAGTCATCGCTGTTACTTTGACTTTCTTATATTCGTCTGAAATTGCCGTAATTCTTAAATCTCCATTTCCATCGGTCGCTATAAAATAAAGATAAAAAGGCGGTGTTTCAGGTAGTAAAGTAAGAGTGTTCAAAGGTACCCTATATTCGGTGTCACTTATTCTCTCCAATATTGGAATATATTCAGCTAGTTGAGTTGTAGTATAGTATTCTTCTGGTTGACTCCCATCTAATTGTCCCATCCACATGCGTACAGGGTATTCTCTTTTTCCGAGACTATTTCTGGGGCCATATGTTCCATAATATATATTTTGACTTACATCATAAAAAATAGCTGGTGTTACTCCCGTATATTCCATATCTGGGTACCATGAAGGAGTTTCAGTGATTGGTAAAAACAACAAAGTTCTATCGGCCAAGAAATCATAAATTTCTTGTTCTATATTGTTTAATTCAGAGGCTATATCTTGTTTAATTTGATCCAACATTGCCTACTAGAGTCCAAAAATCTTCTGCCGTATCACGTAGATTAGGTGTCTGACCATAATCTTCTCCGCCGGGATTAATTGTCTGGTGCCCAGAAATACCGGAAATATCTTGCCCCAAACTATCTTGCCATCCTACCCCGTAATTTCTTGTACTACGTGAAATACGTTGATTTGCTTGCATAGTTGCTACTACTTCTCTACGTAAAGTACGTAAAGAATCTGATAGATTATTAATACGCTGCAGCATTTGTTCCGAGGTTAATTGAATAAAAATCTCAGACCATTCTTCTGCCGAGGCAGGTACAGCGCCAATAAAACCATACTTTTTCATAAGTTGTCCTTTCTTACCAAGAAACAATTGTTCGCCACACTGCGCCATCATATACCTTGATATTTTTATCATTAGCGTTCATTACTATTTGTCCTTGTCTTATGCCAGCAGGATCACCTGTATCGGCTTTTACAGGTATACTTATGACATCATTCACAGATAAATCAGACAAAATAACTGGTGAATCAGTAGATACTCCATTTTTGTCTAAATTAAGTGCCGTTTCAGGAGTATATATTTGTAATCCACGTTTAGTATGTTCACGTATTCCAACAGTTGAAAAACTTACATATTCAAAATGAATCATATCTTTTGTACGAATTAATCTTGATGGTCCTTCTGTAGCATCAGAAGCAATATCCACTAATCCATGAATACTAATATATAAATAGTCACCATGTTTAAAAGCTATAGTATTTTTACCAAAGTATTGTGTTTCTCCAAAAATTGATTTCTCATAAGAGGTAAGTTCTGAAATCTCTGACCATGTTTCTCCTTGATTCAATGACTTCATAACTACAGGCATAGGTGTTTGTGGTGTTCCAGAATAAACACCGCCTAAAAGATAAAAGACATTGTTTAACTCAAAAAGACAAACATGGTAACTTAATTCTAAGTTAGATATATTTTCGGCAACAAATATTAAATTAGTAAAATTATCTTCTGTTTTATAAAGTATATCACCATTGGTTAACCAATAATATGCACCATTATATTTTATCATGCCTCCTGAAGCGGCAAAAACACCTGCATATAAATCTGTCCAAGTAGCTCCATTAAATGTAGCTATTTTGTTATAACTATTAACTAATAAATAACCATCTTCTTGATTTACGCCACCATACTCACTGAAATTAACTGAAGGAGTAGTTATAGCTGTCCACGATCCACCACTTATAGCCCTCTTATAGCCATCTACAGGTCCAATAATATAGATATCTGACCCTATACATCCACCATAAGGTATGCCTGCAAAAGCACCACCACTAGTAGTATTAGGAACAGCATCATCATCAAGTACAACTTCGCCTGTTTCTAAATTATAAATATATAAATAACTTATTAAATTGGTTACAGGACATAAAACATATAATTTATTATCGTAATACCATTGGGCACCTAAATTATCATCTTTAGGGGTCCAAGGTGCCATCGTAAATTGTACACCCGTAGTACTTAGCTTGTGAGTATTTAATTCCTCGCGTATTTTGACTTTATGATCTTCAAAAACTATAACTTCAGTACCCTTTAACTCTTCACTTTCCCAATATGCTAGGGTATAATCGGCTCCAGCAGTAAAAGACAACTCTGGACCTACCATTAATGACTTCCAACCTTCTGAAGTATAACCTTCAAAGGCGTCTTCGTAAAATCTAAGCTGTCCTAGTTCTGGAGACGGATGTATTTTTCTATCATAATCAGTTAGTACTAACACACCTTCAATAGTTACCGTAGTGCCAGTTGCGCGTAATGCTAAAGAAGGATTCCAGTATCCTGTATTTCGTACCCTGCGAACAATACAATTAAAGGAACCATCTTCATCTTCAAAATCTCGATCAACAGTAATAACAGTTACTTCGGCTACAAGAAAAACCATAGTTCCTTTCCAAAGAATTTGATAAGGGGCACTATGTCCTTCTATTTCTATATAATCTCCTGCCTGTATTGTCGAGAATATTTCTATTGGCAGCATACCTAGTATAGCACCTTCTTTAATATAAACGGTGCCTGAATAGATACTTTCGCCTTCAGGATCATATGTATTTACCCATGATAGTACACTGCCATTTGCAAAAGTATCACATTCTGTTGCTTTCCATTTTCCACCAAGATAAGTACTATCGTACCATGTTAGTTGCCCATGTTCAGTATCTCCCCAAATTGCTTGACCATGAAATCCTGCAGTAAAAGATACCCATTGCTCGCCATCCCATCCTTCCCAATCTCCGCGAGCAATATTTTCAGGCGTAGAGTAACGAATAGAACCAATTGGAATATTCCCGCCACTGACAAATCCTACCCGGATAAATGTCCCAAAAAGACCTTCAGTCTCACAAACTAAACGATAAGTTTCCACATCCCCATAACCAAGAACCAAATCTCCTTGTTCAATATATATTCCACCATTAAGAACAGTGAGATTCTCTTTAACCATTAATGTAGATTCAAAAAATCCTGCGTCATTGACTTTTAATTCACCATCAATTAATCCGTCGCCTTTTACCAACAATATTTCAGAAATTCCAGTAAAGGGATCAGGGATATCTTCCCCACCCCATGCTCCACCTGTATTGTACCCAAGAGCTAAACAATGACCATAAACAATTTGCGTCTGAAGGAGTAACCCACTAACTGAACCTTGTTCGCTAGATGTACGTAATTGAAGTAAAGATAAAGTTCCCCAAGCAGATTCATAACCAATAGATAAAGTTTCAAAAAGATCTGTTCCACCACCTGTCCCTACATCATCTTCCTCTGTTCGGAAAAACCACCCTTCATTGTTTTCAAGATTCCCACGGAGAATAAAATGCTGCATCGTTGTAAACAATAATGCTTCACCGTCAGGATTAATTGTACTATTATCCGGATTCAGCATAAGAACTTCGGTGTTCTTCCACCAACCATCCTCATACCTTAGTGTTTGACCATTATATAGAGGTTCAGAAACTAAAATCGGAGAAACTATATCTACCCATGCAGGAGTGTCATCTTCTTCCATAGCAAAAGGAACAACACATCCCATTAATCTACCGCGATCAGGATGATAGAAAATGGTTCCGGGGATCATCGGTGGACGACGATCAACAGCTTCAGAAGGTAATAAGCCAGAATCAGGATCAACCATATATGGTTGCCCAGTTCCTAAAATTATTAATTCGGCTTTTAATTCTTCATAAGTTTCAATACCACCGTGTACTACCAGTCCAACATTTATACTTACTTGATCTTGTTGCACATACAGATGATGATAAGCCCACCAACCTAAACCTCCAAAAAATAAAAGTTGACCTTCACGGAGATAAGGATCACCGTCTCTTGTTGGTAAAATACTACGGTGACCTGTAAAAGAAGCCCAACCTATTCCTTCAATAAATCCCTCATAATCATTTTGATTGTATCTAACTTGTCCACCTTGGGCAATAGGTCGAGGAAGTATTCCTTGAATAGTGATAATAGTTCGATCACTAATTGATTGAGTAAGAGGCGGATCAATTTCTATACTATGCAATTCATCATTTTGATAATTAATATCTACTATTTCATAATCAGTTTCATCGCCTTGAAAACGTAAGATATCACCAAGCGCCGGAATCGTCTGAAAAGAATCCACAATAATGATGGAATCGTTTATTTGATAGCCACCTAATCTATTTACGCGCCCTGAATCATAAAAATTCTCATACGGTTCAAGTTCTAATAAGGTAACTTTGGTTTTAATTCCATCGCTCCATAAATATGGATTTTCTACCCAATCAGAAATCCCATTCCATCGTAATGTTGATCCTTCTATCGTACCCGGCGGAATAGCTGGTCCTTCAAATGCCCCAGTCATTTGTCCCCAAACACCTAGCGTAGTACACGCTTCAAAATGACCTGTAGAATCGTTATACCTTATTGATCCCGGAACAGCCGCCGCAGTGTCATTAGCTTGGAGATTAAGTACTCCTGTTGCGGTCATTCTAAAGGCATTATTTCGAGTCCATTGTGTTCCATCCCACCAAAGACTACTACCATATGGGGTATCAAAGGTACCATCAGCTAACGATAATGTAAAAGATTGCCAAACCAACATTCCATTGGATTCTACACAACCTTGAAAATCTCCATTATATCTTATCATTCCAGCTGCATCTGCTACACCAGATAACTCATTACCTATTTGAATAGTGTGATCAAATTTTCCTAAACGTGTCACGGTTAAATCATCAGTAAGTACTAGCTGACCATTAAGTGTTATTAAAAATTGATTACCGTATATTTCAACATCTATTTCATTATCTATACTTTCTTTTAAACCTTCACTTAAGATAATTTGGGTAGTAGGAATACCACTTGCCCCCTCCATTTTATACCAGAAGTTACCTATTTTTACTTGTCTATTCCCTTGAAGAATAACACTAAATCCAGTTACTGTTAATTCAGTATCTCCAATAGCGTATCCTCCTACCTTATTTATTTGTCCCACTATTGCTGTAGGTAAAACTTCTTCTAAACGAAAACGCTCAAAGACTTCATTCGTTGTAAAAGTAATATAGTTTTCATGTGACTCTAGAGTAAATAACATTCCATCTGTTGCTTGAAAGTGTAATTTTTCTACTTTAAATAGTGTACCTTCGTAACCTGAAAAATCTAAATTAGTTACGTGTAAAGTATTGATATATGCTTCTCTTGCATCTATATAGCTACCTAATTGTGTTAAAATAATGCTTCCGCCCTCATTAATAATTATGCTATTAGTTCTTAACTCTGGTGTGTCTATGTACCCTTGTCCAGCGTCAAAAATAATAGTGTTCCCCATTGCAGATAATTCAAGAGTCTGTGCTTTTATTGTAGTTGTTACAAAAGCATCTGCTTCAATATGGCATCCAGTATATTGTGTCCAAACATATTCGCCCGGATCTCCAGTAACTATTAGAAAAGCGCCCAAAGAAGTAGGAGTAGGAATATCAGAAGAAATAGGCCACGCATTCCATGAAACCCCATTATTCCATAGTAACTGTTGAGAATCTTCATCCCATTTAATTGTACCTTTTAGTCCTGAGTCATAACCTATTTTGATTTCGCCAGTAAGTAAACGAGTGTTTAAAGGATCCCAAGTTAAATATGCTCCGGTCGTATCCCATCCGGGAATAGTAGGATCAGCAAACATCAAAGCACCAGCAACGCTATTTGAAGGTAATCTTTGTTCCGGAATCAAATTAGTTAAGGATACTCTTACAAAGTGATCCCCATGTCGAAGTATACCTTGAATGTCGTTATTTACATACTCAATCATTCCTGCTTGTAATGGAGTATCAGGATGTTTTTCACCTATTACAATCGAATGAGCAAATTGTACTGTCTTTAAATCTTCTCTAACTAAAATTTCACTACTAGGAAGCCACTCATCTTCATCCGGATCAAAATAAATAGTACTCCAAGGAGTTCCCGGTGCGGCAAAAGTTAAAATATCTCCTGTTAAATTTCGCCATACTCCACCAATATAAGCCATTAAACCATGTGATTCATGGTATACAATTGTTCCGGGAATAGTATCAGGATAGCTGCTTTGAGCTTCAAAAACCATATTTGAATTAATAAGTAAAGGTGCGCCAAAATTAGTAGGTGCAGAGAAAAATGTTTCCACGTTAAGAAAAATTTGATCATTGAAATTATCGATAATTAACATATTATTTATACTAATTTGATAAGTACTATGTAAAAATAAGTAACCTGCTTCTTCTATATTTCCTTCACCTAAAGAGGCTTCATCTTGAGCATAAATAATTGTTTTATTTCCAGTAATTAAAAGAATTGAACCAGCAATCATTAACCCATCTAAAATTATTTCGACATCTTCGCCCTCAATATTTACTTCTGCTACAGATGCTAGTACATTTATAGGTTCTTCGTCTTCTAAACGAAAAATATTTATACCTTGACGTACATAGTCTATATTCACTAAGTTCAAATTTTCACTTAAAAACCCACCAGCATCTATAATAGACTCTGAGACTATAAATTCTGAATCATAATCTAATAGTAACTCGTTTGTACCTGAACGTAAAATAGTGCTTTCTAAAGAAACAGATAAAGCATTAGTTGCTCCTAAAGTCGGAATACTTCCATCAATATAATAAAGAATATCTCCATTATTAGCTCCCGAAGGAGGTGTCCACCCTGCCCCACCACCTGCGGCTCCAAGGTCAATCCATTCTGATCCTGTATATCCAAGGAAACTTCCTCCTGTAAATTTTACCATTCCGGGAGCATCAGCAAATCCTGTTTTCTTATTTCCAACAGTTATCTGATTAGTCAAAGTTAGAGTATCAAGATATAAATCATCAGGTTGTTGATAATCCTGCATTAAAGTAATTGCATCTTGTAATTCTTCTACGTTTTGATATCCTAGTAATAATAAGGCTTTTTCTCCTTGAACATGTGGTCGAGCCGCTGAAATAGGTTCACCAGTGTTATTATCCCAATGTTTCGCCACAATTCTGATAGTTGATCCAATATTTGCGACCTGTTGTAAAGGTGGTTCAAAAGTCAAGGTATCACCATTTACTTCAACAACACGATAAATCTGAGCATCTCGATCAAGACGAAAATACCAATAAGTAGAAATAGGATCAACAATGTCTGTTTTAATTTCTGTCGCTCCAACTATTGCTTCTTCGGTTATTGTTCCCTCAGGACCAGCATATACATAATAATTATCCCAATCTCGACAGATGGCAAATAAATCATTGTTACCTTCAGCTTCTGGATCCTGTTGATAACATAGTACTCGTTCTGCATTTCTCAGATCAAAGACTGTTAATCCTTGAGTCAATGTTAACACAAAGGGGACAGATGGCATTTCGATATCACCTGAACCTTCAGCCAACATTAGAATATTCTGATCTATTTCCAAACGTCCTGTTGGAAATAAAATAAGATCGCTGAAATCTAACCAGCTTTCTTTATAGTTCGCAATATTCAAAAAAGCCATGTGAAAACCCTCATGTTATTGTACACGCAATGTTCGTCTATGTGTCTCACGATTAATAGCATTTACTAGTCTTCGAGCGTCTATACTTTCGGCACCAGAAGAAGACATATTAATTGCTATTTTGCTTGAGTAGTTATTAGTAGTTACTGGACCACCGTGAGCAAAGCCTCTTGCTCCATAGTTGAATTGTGGTCTTGGAGATCCAACCCATCCGCCTTGTGATAATTGATCCTGTGGATACATACTTTTAGGTGATCTTTTAAATATTCTTCCTAAGTTACCAAATAACGCTTGAAATAATAATTGATAAGCTAATTGTTCGCCCATTTCATGACGTAATTGTTTACCTGTTATACCTTTTTTTGCTTTTTCGGTCGCTTGTTCCATAAAAAAATGTGATTGAAGGGCCAAAAATGCACCTTTAGGTAAAGTATTAGGTAAGAAAGCCGTACCTATTCCTTTAAGTATGGTTGCTCCGGCACCTAATGCTGCTGCTGGAGCAAGAGCAGTTGCCGCCAACAATGTTAAAGGAGCAGCAAAAGTCGTAAAGGCAGCAGCCTCAGTAGCTATATGTAATCTTTTACTTTTGGCTCGTAATGCCTTTTGCTCGGCTTGTAATTCGGCCAAACTTCCAATCTTAGACATACTACGTAAAGGAATATATGGAATGTCCGCCGCTATTTCTTTGGGATTTCTTGCTAGTAAATCTTTATATCTTCCTACCTTTGGTTTGTTATTTTGTATATATCTAGCCTCATATCTTTTTTCTCTTTCTCTACGTTTCCTTCGTTCTTCTCTCTCTTTTTTCCATTCTAAAAACTCAGGAGAAGATTGACTAAAATTAGTGATTGATCCTCCTTGAGCATAGTATCCTGCATTTATTTTTTCCAATAAAGGACGATGTCGAGAAGCAGCATTTCGATTAACTACAAATTCTCCTGGAGTTAACCATGCTGGTACTGTATCTGTGCCTCGTGGTCCGCCACCTTGAGCATAGTAGCCTACATTTCCTAACCCTAAATGTTGAAATAAAGCTGCACTTATTTGAAAATCAGATACTGCTGTCCCAAATTGATCAACAACATTTTCCATTTTACTATATGTGGATTCTTTTTGAAGTATATTTAATGCTTCTTCCATCATCAATGGTTCGAAAATTTTCTCCCAATTTATATTTTGAATAAGTTGCGATGTTTCCCTTGTAAATTTTCTCGTCGGAGAAAACATTGTTGCATCGTTACTCATAGCTGTTAGATTTGGAAAAGATCGTGACCATAAACCATATAGTTCCTGAATATCTCGACGAATAGCACGAGTATCTTCTGGAGATAATTGTCCTCCGGTAGTTACTATTCTTTGAATAATTTGGTCTGCAATTCTATTTCGTTCCGTAATCCTTTGTTTTTCATCTTTTTGTACATTAATAGGTAATGTTTCAACAATACGATCAAAATTTCTATTTGCAACGAATAATTTTATTAAATCGCCTTCTTTTTGTGCATCAGAAGTAAGAAGACGCATAAGATCAGATTGTACTGTGATTTCGCGTTTAAGATCACGTTGAATATTACTATCAATAGCTGCTGCTTCTTCTATTTTTTGCATATTATACATAGCAGTACTTAGCTGATCAAATACTTGTCGTCCATATCCTACCCCAAAAACATTCTGAAATATCTTTTGTTGTTCTCTGGGCAAACCTACTCGAACTGCCGTATTCATTTGATCGAAAGTCATTGTTCCATCAGCTAATGCTACTTTTATAAATTCTGCTAAATCATCAAATTTTTGCAGATAACTAGACCAATAATCTTCTTGAGTTTTGGCTCTAAACAAATTCTCATAGTAATCAGGCGTCAATTGCATTCCTGATTCGCTGGCCATTCTATTGACTACATTATCCAACATTCCAACTAAATGACTTCGATCTCTTTGTAATTGCTGATAAATAGAATCACTCCAATAATCTGGATCGAAGCCTAATTGTTCGATAATTCTTGCTGCATCTTCTAAACGTGAAGTATCCCCAGTCATAAATGCTTTTTCTCTTTGAATCAATGCTTTTTCTATTTCTACAAGCATAGTATCATAATTAGCTAAAGTATCTTGTCCAAATTGCATAAATGATCTTATCATTTCTGCACCTTGTTCTGGACCATGAATAAATGCCTGATCTATCCTAGCTAGTAATCCCTGAGCATATTCTTGACGAGCTAATAATTCTATTCCTTTATTGTCATAGTGCGTAAAACGCCGTTCAGTGTCTTTCTTTATTCGAAAATCAAAATAAGTACCTATTTCTTTTGTTAATCCTTGTCTATGTTCTGGGGATTTACGCAATACTTTTATATGTCCTTCCCACATATCTTTCATATCTCGTACTACTGACCCATAAGCAATTTTTTCTTGCTCATAAAATGCAGTTATTTTAGCTGTTCTATTTTTCATAGCTTCTACTTGTTTATTGTATTGTGTTTCTAAAGTCTTAGTATATCCTTCCATTGCAGAAAGATAAGTATCTGGTAAAAGATCATTACTACGTGTACTTAAAGAGATATCATCTATACTCTTCTGTAATAATTGTTTTATCCCTACAGCAAAAATCGCTGCTGGTACTATTTTCTTTAGAAAAGTAGATCCACTTACTCCTAATAAATTTCTCTCGGCAAAAAACTTAGGAGAAATAGCCTCAATCATATTCCCAACAGCATAACCTGTTGCGGCAAACAACCCATAAGATAATAGAGGAGTTAAATCACTAATATGTGATCCTTTTTTGATTAAAGGCATATTCCCTAAAGTTATACCTTGCTCAATTATTCTATCCAAACCAACTACTACTCGTAGAATATTGGCTCCCCATTCTATATAGTAATTTTTGATCTTATTCATTTCACGACTAAAATGCTCACCCGGACCTTCATAAATAAGTTTCTGTGCGGCATAAAAACTCTCTAATGCATTTTTCATTTGTTCGATATCTTTAGCTACTTTTTCTTGATTCCGTAGCAATGCTGCACTACCAATAATAGGACGAATATCTTTGAAGACATCTGCTAATTCACCAGCTTGTCCCTTTGTTGCTTCAAATAATTTTTCAAAAACACCCGATAATCCATAAATTTCGATAGCTGCTTGCCCAGAAGTAACATTCCATTCTGCAAAAAGTCGTTTCATTTGTTCCGTAGGTTTTGCTAATTTATTTAAAACATTAATTATGAAAGTACTAGCTCTTTCAAATTTCACACCGCTAATTGTCAAAGTAGTAAGCATAGCTAACATATCTTCAAGTTCAATATTCGTAAGTTCAGCCATGTTTGCCACACGACCAAACTGAGCACTCATATCACTGACTCGTAATCGCCCTAACTCCACTGTCTTAAAAAGCTTAGCAGCAACTAGTTCTGCGTTAGCTGTATTAATACGGAATGAATTTATCGCTGCCGTCATTAGATCAACAGATTGAGCTAACGTAGACTTTGTTGCTTTTGCAAAAGGTGCTACGACGTCTGCAAATTCAATAGCTGCTTGTCCTACTGCCACCTGATTAGAGGTAATTTGGTATAAAGCCTCAGCGACATCTGTTTGTAAGAAATTATATCTCTTAGAAAGATCAGAGACACTGTCTCGCCACTCTTCTACATCTCTTTGTGCTTTCTGGCTAATTGTTTGAATTGCTCCAATACCTTTATATACATCTACACTTGCCCAAAAGGCTTCTTGTAATTGTCTAGTTAAATTATAGAAAGCAAAAGTCAAAAAACGAGCAAAAATAAGTCTTTTAAAATTATCTAAATGCAAATATAGATCGTTACCTGCTTTAGTCGCTCCACGAATACTTTGATCGAATTTATTTATATAGTATGTTAATTCAGGAAATTGTCTAATTAAATTCGTATTTCCTTCTCTAATTAAATCTACATTCTTTGTAAAATCTTTTACTGCTAATCCACTTTTAGAATATTGTTGAGCAATTCGTTCAGTAAGCATAATTGTTTCAACACGTAGCTGACCGCTTACTGATTTATTTGTATCCTTCTCAAATTTACCTATTAGTGCATCTAAACGACCAGAAGCACGTAATTCTTTTAATCGATGTTCCTCTTGTTGTAATTTCACTATGTTTTTCTGTTTGGCATCTATGTCTTTGATTCGTTGATATTTTCGAGCTAATTCCTCATTTACTTTGGCATGATATTGTTGTTCCAAATTTACCAGACGATTATACTCGACCCAAGATTGTTTAAATTTTTCTGCAGCTTCGGCTCTAACTGCTGCATCCCCACTTTTGAATTGTTGTATAATTGCATCTGGTCGTACTTTATCTGTAGATTCTTTGCCTAATGCTTCAGCTAATCTTAATTTCTGCTGTTCAAATGCTTGTAAAAAAGCGTTTCTTGAATTCTCAAATTGTCTAATTATAGCTCTACCTTCTTGTGGATCTAGTGTTTTTATATCCCGCAATACTCCTACTTGATCTTTTGTATACCCTGATTTATTTGATAATTCAAAATGTTTGGCTCGTACTTTTGCTTCTCCTTGCAGTAAAGCTCTTGTATATTCGTCTCTGGCTCTAATATTTCGTTGGAGTTGAGCTTCTTCATCTTTCAATAATGAATCAATTGCTCTTGCCAATCGAGGGAAACGTTGTTCAATTGTCGCTGCTTGAGCTGCTGATCCCTTTGCATATTGATCATATAATTTATATGCAACTCTTGGATCGTCTACTCCCATTTCTTTTAACGCTTGTCCTAACTCATGTTCTATATTTCCGATTAGCTTATATCTTTGCGTTAATTCTTCACGAGAAAAAGGCGATGTTCCCTTCCCTTTTGTCTCTTGAATTTGTCTACGTAATTGAGTAAGCCCAATTGTCTTTCCTGTTACTTCGCCTGTTAATTTGGCATTTTCTTCTAATTGTTTACGTTGTATTTCTAAAAGACGATTAGTTTCTTTCATCTTTTCGTTTTGTAAATTCTGCCAAATGGTATACGCTGTTTTATAGTTATGTGCTGCTTGCTCTAAAACCTTTGGATCATTGCTTGCAAATTGTTTTAAAATATCTGATACTGATTCTTTACCTGCACTGGCCCCCAATGCTTCTTTAAGTTCTCTTTGTAACCGATAAATTCTTATTTTGGTTTCTTTTGTTGCTTCCTCAAAATATCCTCCTACTTCTTTTTTCACTGCTCTTTGAGCTGCTGAATTAGCTACTTGTTGTAATTTTTTAGAATATAACCCTACAGCACCCGCTAGACTGGTTTCCAATGCCGTAGCTTGTTCTGTCAATTCTGTGCGACGTTGCTGTGATTGTATAATTTTGCCTTCAATTTCACCTAATTTTGCTTGTTGTGCTTTAATCTCTGCTAATTTTTTCTCTGGTATACCTTTAAACGCTACTTCCATTTCCTCAGGAGCTAAATTAAAAACAGGTGTTCGTTTTACAGCCGCATCATATTGTGCTTGATATTGACTGAGTTTTTGCTGTTCTGAAGATAATCTTCGATTTATAGCTAATAATTCTTTTAGTTGTCCTGATAACTGTTCCTTTTGTCTTTGAACTGGCGCGCTACTAACCATCGAAATATTTGTTTTTTCTAATTTCATTACTTCTTGTCTAATTGCTGTTACTTTCTCTTTGATTGCGCCTTTTGCTTCCTCAAAAGCTCTACGTTCACGGTTTGCTATTTTCTCGCCCATAGACATGTTGCTAAGTTGCTCTTGTACTTGAGCTAATTTAGCAGCATTTTTCCCGTATTCAGCTAAAGTGACCCCAGCCTCGGCCCATGCTTTTCTAGATGCAATAGTACTGATTATATTATTCTTTGTTGCTAAATTCAAATCATCTATAAATGCAGCTGCTCGATTTCCTTCAGAAGCGTACCTCCGAAACATACGTAAAGATTCTGTCATTCTAGCTATAGCTTCTTGAACTTGTTCAAAAGCGCCTATTTGTTGTTTCAAAGCTAAAGTGGTTGGCTTAAGAGTACGTTCAATAGCTGTAGTAGATTTTTCTAATCTTTCTTGGGCTGAATCAACAAATTCTGCTGTTCTTGCAAATTTATTTAAAGCAGCCGTGGCTTTTTCCACACTGGAAATATATCCGGATGCGTCTAGTCCTATTCTAGAAGTGTGATCGGCCATGATTAAAAGCCTCCACTTGTAATATTTTGAATTTCGCCAAAAGAGGATACTACTGCTCTTCTCCATCTACCTTTTGGAGTAGTGAAGGCTAAGATACTTGCTTCATCGGACAAGTTATTAGTAAAAAGTCCTGCAAAATGATCGGCAGCATCTTCACAAAATGAATTCAAGGCATCTTTGAGGATGGGTAAAGCATCCTCCATTACTGCCCAAGGAGCATCTTGATAAATACTCGTTGCCGATTGCATGTATTTTTTCCAGTAGTCTACATCTAGACTAAAATATAAAGTATACGGAGTATACCCACCTGCATAACCATAAAACGACATATGATGATTTGCTTCTCCGGGATTTGATCCTTCTACTGCCTTATCCCATCCTATACCTTTAGGTTGGTACAGATATGTTTTGCCTTGTTTTGTTGTTCTTTCCACTGGGAAGACAAATTCTTGTCTTCTAGCTGATACTTGTAAGCCATTATAAGTATATGTTTTTTTATATGGTTCTCCGCTTTCTTCTAACATAGGGTAATCAGAAGATACTTTCGGTCCTGTTTCTGAAAAATCTACTTGTGAAGCATAATCTATGCCATGAATATGATAACCATCTACTTGATAAATATATGTGTCGATTTTTGATAAAGCTTTTTGCACCTCTCGCCGAGTAGTTCCAGTTAACACAGGGATACGTGCGGCAATATCTGCTAAATACATCCCACAAGCATTAAGAAATAAATTAGCAAATTCTTGCCGCACGTATTTTGTGGGTTTGATTGGGCCTTTGGCCCAATCAAACCCCGGTATCTTAAATGACCCCATGAACTGCATGTTGTTGCGCTTCCTCATACTCACAAATATCATTATATGCGAGCATATGTGCCTGAATTAATGGACTACATTCTTCCCAAGTATTCTCGATGCCGGGCGGTTTTAAGCCACAACGTAAACATGCTTTCCAAACTCCATAAAGCATTGTTCTACCATCGGGTATTACATAGTCTCTTCTTGATCCAAGGGCAAAGCTAAAAAATTCTGCTTCGCTGCCTCGATCAATTCTTCACTGAGATTATTGCACTCCATAACCCCGGCAACGATGTGGCGTAAATCTGCTTCTGTGAACTTATTGTTTTCACGAAGCTCGACACGCCAATTTTCAAATGTCTTTGGGTTTTTTAAATCAACGGTTTCCCATTCAAGCGGATATCTTTTGATCCTGCGTTCTTTAATTATCGGTAAAATATTCGGCGTCTTATCTGGATCAATATAGTTTGGGTTAGCTATTTCCACTTCGATTTCCAAAGCAGCTTCTTTTAAACACGAAACAATAAGCCACTCATTAAACATTACATAGTGTTCACGTAACTTATTTTGATATTCTTTAGAGTCTGTAAGTGCGCGTTCTTGTCCGGGAGGTCCACCTACCGGAGCAACAGGCATAGGGCAAACAGTATCAAAATCTGAATACGAAGATACTGGAGTAGCAATCAGATAAATTGTTTGTCCTGTTTTGATAATAGGGATTACCGTTTCATTTTTCACTGCAATCCGCAAACCATTGATTTTCATAATAAATATCCTCCCCGCCTTGGGCTTATACTATTTCGCGAGCATCATTTGGCCAGAAAGTTGGGGTACTATCGTCTAGTGGAACCATATCCTAGATCGGAAGAGCGTCGTGTAGGGAAAGAGTGTAGATCTCGGT
>CALBTS010000510.1 GCA_937968035.1 uncultured Methanomethylovorans sp. | reverse complement strand
TCTCGTACATCCTTATTTGCCATTTTTTGTACATTGTAAGTTCCCGCTTACAGCAGGTTCCTCTTTATCAGATAGTGGACCGTTTTGTCATCAGTTCGAATAAAAAATGAACTACTGAAGAACTCAAAAATATTTGAGGTTATTGATAAAGAGGATACAGAGTCAATCAGGTCATCAATATCAATTGCAAAAGTAGGGGTGGGCTTGATTTCGAATTGTGTTGATGATCGAAGGTAATCACAAATGACACTGAGTTCTTTCCTCCCTGAGCTAAGGAATAACTCGTACATATCTTTTATTTCCATCTTCTTAATATCAAGAAGAGAGTTTATTGGATCTTCGTCGAAAATCAGGGCGTCATGGTTAAAATCAGTAAATAAAGCCCTTCTGTGAGTCGTTAGCACTGTTTCATGAGTATTCACTGAATTAAGTATTTCAGAGAGGTACCCTCCTGCAGTATTAATCTCTTCAGGGGTAAACAGAGCCGAATTTTTTGGATTTGTCAGGTAATATAAAATCCCCATCGCTTTCTTGGGTAGCCCTATTGAATAATAATGGTTTAATTTATTGAGTATTTTCTCGTTGGAAAACGAAATGGGATCTGGGGTTTTAGTATAACTTCTTGCCATTCTTGTAGCGATTTCATTTTTCAGGGCATGTGTAGGAAGGGCAATAGTGGCATTTGTATCCAAATAACGCTCTGATTTTCCAATAGCCGCAGGCAATGAAAACAAATATATTTTTCCAGGGATTCCACTTTCGATTACTTCCTTGTATTTCCTCTCCAATAGACTTTCAGCTTCGGTTATCTTGATCTTTTTTATAGGTTCTATGATTTCAATCAATCCTCGTATATCCCGTGTTGCGGAGACAATGTCATACAAATCACTATCTTCCTCAAAGGGTGAGAATGAATAAATTGGCATAGGGTTATATTTCACCTTGTTTACATATGGTAAGATGTTGAAATTGTTTTGTGTATAGTGTGTTTTACCTTCATGATTGAACTTCTCCATTGTGTTTTTCATCAGTTGAAATCCACCTTCAACATGAATGAGATTTGTGGCTAGGCCAAATAACTGTTTGTGATACAGCCAACGGCCGATTAGAAACTCATCCAGGATTTTAATTCTTGTTCTGGCCAGTTTGATATCAATCTTGAATTTATTCCCCCCTTGAACAGAAGTAGTGTTGGGTGTGGCACCAGTTGCCGAAATCTGGTCATTTGTATATATATTATATAGGAATGTTGGTTTTTGGGCAGAATTTAATCCAGTATAATAACTGGATTTCAAGGGTACCTTGCGAAATGACTTACTGTCGGCTGAGTACTGCTGGATGCTTAGGGCATCAATAAATGTTGATGTTGATATCGGATCTGTATGCACAACTGTACTCTCTTTACCTCCAAAGAAATTTCGACTGGCATCCTTGCAGCCTTCATCAGCATCGGGGAAAATTGAAAAGAGTGAGCGATAAATCATTTTGTGAATCTTTTCATCTGTAACTGGAGTGTCCAGGAACATAACCACTCGGAATTTTCTAAGCGATGGGGAATCTGAGAAGGATGTATACCAAAGTTGGGGAGTAATGCCAATATCTTTTAGCTGAGTGTATATCTCTTCAATGGTTTGGGTTCCTTTATCGAAGTCCAGAGCAAATACAGATTGCCTGAGCCAATTGATATTTGATCTTGTTCCCTTGAATAATCCTCCACTCCATGTCAGGCTGTATGGCGGAGTAACTATTTGAGCAAAATGGTTAATTGTTAATCCAGTCTGGATAATGAGGTTACGGGTTACAGTTGCCGCTTCTTTCTTGGTCGGTTTATGATTCCATTTCCTGGGATCGATTGTGATTTCATACTTGATGTCATCGTAATTATCATTGCAATTCATATTAAATAAAAGTCCTCCTCAATGTCGCTGATGATGGCAGCTGATTGAGGAGGCTTTAAAAATGTCTTAGGAGCTTCGGTCAGGCCATCATTACTGACTATGCTCATAATAAAAGATAAAGAAAATATTCCTAAAAATCAAGTGGGAATGAAAAATTTATTTTTAAATGACGCACTATTTTGCTCAAGGAAATCTTTACAATAAGAGCCCATTAATTGAATAGATTGCTAATTTTAAATCAGATCTGAATTTAAAGGTATGGACATTCACATTACATGCACGCCAGAGTTTTCGGAAGATAAATTAGACGAAATTGTAGAGTTATTATCAAGCATCCCAGGGGAGTTAAAGTTTTCTAAAGGTCGACTTCTATCACCATCTCGATTCAATCGGCTTAATTCAAAGATTGAGGACATTACCACTGTTCAAAGCCTGACCTTTGAGGAGTATTTTGATATCATTCAGGGCTATCGGGATTTGATGGAAATTGATGAAGGGGATTTTGTCATTTTAATATCCTCCATTAGGAATACAAAGCGTTGGTTTAGTGCATTTAATGGTAGAGATATCTTCGTTCACGGGGTTGAATGGGATTTGATTACGGATGTGGATTCCAAGTATGGAATTGCTTATCAATGTGTTGAGAATATTTTTCAGTCATTGATTGAGTTAGACATTAATGACACATCTGCAGAACCCAATATTCATAAAATCGCCATTGGATGTATTAACGATTATTGTGGGTATAAACCTGATATTCTCAAAAAGCTTCAGGCTGCCACTATTTGCCAATCATGTTATGACAGAGCACTAAAAAGGGGAGTAAGTGACTTTATTACTGCCCACATTGTTGAGATTATCGAAAGAGTCAGGAAAGAATTTGTCATTTCAAAAAGGTTTTCTCGTCAGGCACAACTTAATAAACTTATTATTGATAATGAGGGTAATATTAGCGTAGGAGGTAAGCCGATCAAACTTGACATTCTTCCTACTGTATTGTACATAGGATTTTTAAAAAATGTTTCTGGTTTTACCCCTGATCAGATGTGTATTCACTCTAAAGAATTTGAGAAGATTTATGAGATTTTGAGAGATAATCGAGACGAATATTCTATTAGGAGAATGTGCTGTAAGACCATTGTATACAAAAGTAGAACTGAGCGGATAAAACCAACTTTTCAGACTTATCGAACAAAACTCAAGACAGCACTGAAACAAGTTCTGGGCAGTACCTTAACCAATTACTACCACATAAATCTAGTTGGGGATGAACGCAAAGGGGGGTTATACAAGGTCAATCTATCCACCGACTTTATTGATTTGAACCCAAGGTTCAGATAGTCAGATTATTAGAGATTTCGAAATATTTCGGTTTTTATTTCGAAATATTTCAAAGACCTGATAATCAGTACATTGGAAATATTTTTGGATCATAATCATTAAAAATTATGATCATGAAAAAGTTAATTTCCAATGAAGAGAGTTGTCTGAGAGTAAACATCAATGATGTTGAAGTATCAGAAGTAACCAAAACCATCTATGACTATTCTAACAGGGAGGACGAAATCACTGCCCTTGTTGAGAGTATTGGTACAATCGGTCAACAACAACCGATTACAGTTATTAAGAAGGACAAAAAGTACCTCGTTCTTGACGGTGCCCTCCGTCTGGATGCAATGAAAAATTTAAATTCGGACGGCATCAATGTCATTGTCGTTGATTTCGAGGAAACTGATGAATTCTCATTGTCAGACCTGATTATTCATCACCAAATCAGGAAACAGAAAACAAATCGGGAAAGGTTAAACGAAATCAAGACCATTCTCCGAATTGATTCAGAGAATTCAAATCCACTGAGAGATAAAGAAAAGAGAGTAGCCTTGGTTTCTTCACTCCTTGGTGGTAAGGGATGGGGACGGAATAATGTCTTTAACCTGGAGAACATCTTAAAGTGGGAAAAGAGGAATGGTACAGACCTCCATATTTCTGAAAGGGTCGTATCGAACGAACTCGCAGTTCTCCGCGGACTTGAAACGATTGGTTTAGTTGAGAACCCGTATTTTGACAGAGAAAAGGAGAAGGAGTGTAAGGTAGTCCAGGGTTTCCTTGATGGTAACTACAATGCTGCTAAGGCAGTTCAGTTGATGCACACCTATGATAGAAAGAAGTCAGAAGGTCATACGGTCATCAACCTCTACCCAGAGGATAAAAGGAACTTCACAGTCATCCCAGGTAATATCGAGGACATAGAACTCCCTGAGGATCTTCTGATTGATACAGTCTTCACCTCCCCTCCCTATTATAAACTGGTCAAATACGGGGACGATCCCAATGAACTAGGGTGGGAAAAGACCCCCGAGGAGTATGTTGAGAGACTCTGTAATATTCTCATGAAGTGTTACGACCGTCTCAAGGACACTGGGTCGATGTTTGTCAACCTTGGGGAGACCTATGAGGACGGTCAATGTCTGGGTGTTACGGATATGTTGGTTCTGGAACTAAAAAGGAGGGGTGTCAGGTTCGTTGACAGGATCATTTGGAACAAAGGATCTAGTACTAAACCCAACAGGAACAACATTAAGAGGTTAAATAATGGTTACGAGGTTATCCTCCAGTTCTCTAAGACCAAGGACTATCATTTTGAACGGTTCAAGATAAAAAAAGAAAAAACTCTCAAGGTTTCCCGTGGTTGTAAGGAGAAGGAGAATAAGGGGAAAGTTAACTTTCATATTCCCAACAATTACGGTCAATTCCGTAGTGTATTGTCTGAGAATGAGGTTTCGGACATTATATCGGTTCAAATCAATCGTAACTGTACCAAACATATCGAGGGTGAAGAGGTCCACCCAGCGGTTTTCTCAAATAATCTACCCGTCATTCCTCTTCTGATTTCTACACCCAAAAACCGTGATTCTGTTGTGATGGATCCATTCATGGGGTCGGGCAGTTGTGGTGTCACTGCCCTCCAGTTAGGTTTCAAGTTCGTTGGTGTGGAACTCTACGAAAAGAATATCATGACTGCCGAGAGGGTTATGTCGGAAGCCCTGGAGTCGTATAACGAAGATTCTCTAAACTCCCTGTATGATGACTTTGGAGTCCTAAGGAGTTCTGTTGAGAATCCTAACGAAGATCAGGTTGCAGCCTGATATCTTGAATTTGGGTGACCTGACATCACATTAGTCGGGTCACCCATTAAAACACCATTAGGTTCAATCACCCAAATACACAAACACCATGATACGGTCAAAAATAGATTATGTCAAGAATGGTCCCAACGACGAATTCTACACACCCTCTATCGCTGTCGATATGATACTTCCGTTCATCCCGAGCCATGTGTCAAGGATATGGGAATGCACCGCAGTTAAGGAGAGCAAGATTGTTAAAATACTGAGGGAGAATGGCTACAGTGTTGTAGCGACTCACCTTGAAGACGGTTATGACTTTCTGAAATTCGAGCCGAGTGACTACGACATTATTATAACCAATCCCCCGTATTCCTTGAAGACCAAGTTCCTCCAGCGTGCCTTTGAGTTAGAGAAACCATTTATGTTCCTATTACCTATTACAACCCTGGAGGGTGTGGAGAGAAACAAGATGTTCAGGGATAATGGCATCCAGTTACTCATTCCTGATACCAGGTTCAATTTTATGGAGAACAGGAAGAAAGGGGCCTGGTTTCAGACAAGCTGGTTTACTTGGAAGCTGGGTCTGAAAAAGGATTTGATATTCATCCCAGTCCACAATCTCGGAAAGAGAATCACCACCTATAGTTACCATTTTAATCTGGCGGCATAGACCATTCAAATGAAAAATAATTACGAAACAAGAAATACTATGATAGTCCCATCAATGAATTCACAAGAGTTATACTCGGGAATCATGAACGATCATAGAATCGTTGAAAGGAAAGCTTATTATCTGGCCTTAGGCCTCAGGAGACCTGCCCTGAAGTCAAAACATAAGCATGTAAGGGAGATATTTGATTACCAGACAAAACAGCGTAATAACTGGATAATTATTATTGACTGTTATAAAAAGGGTTATGAATCTTCTACTACACTATATTACCTAGACCAACATGGTCTGAATGGTGTTTGTGTAAACTCAGATGATTTGACACTGTCTCATTTTACACCTCATTTTCTCAAGCGGTATAATGAAAGATTTCTAAAGGATTCGAAACTGTCGAAACTTGATCTCCTGAAGAATTTCCTAGTCCAAAACCAATTGGGAGCAATCGAAGAATTTGAGGATAGTGAGTCAAAGAAATATGAGTTTTTCAGCAGGTTCAAAGAAGGTGTCGGCTTGGGGTTTAAAGATGTCATCAGTGATGAAGGCAGGGCAATCCTACATTTTAAAACCTTCATTACAAATGAAATGATCTTCAATTGCCAGAGAGATGGCTTCAATCTTCTAGGAGAGTATTACAATGAAATTTATGGACAACTCCAGAGGATAAATAAAAGGAGAGCCTAAATGATGGGTTGTCGTGCTGACTATTATACAGTGAAGAAACATAAAATAGCTAAAAAATATAATGATTTTTTCATTATGCATATACAGCTGAATGACAGTAATATATAATAATATAAAATGTCATATGTGATGTAACATAAAATACAATATATCGTTAGAATAATTGAAAAAGAAATAATAATGAAACTAAAATTAGCAGAAAGAGAGAATTATAATTTAAATTATCCCCCATGATGGATATTAATATACTGTCTGATATTTAAACACTTACATATAAAATAAATCATTCTTAAAGTAAATAAAATGAATAAAAAAATATTAACAAAACAATTCAAAATGAAAAAATCAAAAATTTACAAGGTGCGTCCTACAGAAATCGTTCAAGAACTTCAGAAACGCGAAGAAGAAAAGCTCAATGAGCTACTAATAATGGGATTCGACAAAAGTGAAGTCGAAAAAATGAGGTTTAATCACCAGCACAAATTGGATTACCCCTCAAATCCAATACCCACATTAATATCAAATGTGTTATCTATCCTTTTTAGTTATTCTGACAGGATCCACAAGGATGTACTGTTTGAAGCAGCGAAGGGAATTATTGAAATCGACACCCAAGACATCAATTCATTGGATTCTGATGTTCTTAATTATTTCAATCAGGCAATCATGGAGGTAGTTATCAAAAAAATGGAGATACTGTACTATTTCTATGAAGATGAGGTGTTTCCATCATTAATATTTGACTTATGTTGTCTACTTGACTTAAGCGTAGAGGATTACGGATTTGTCAAGGATGATAATCATGAAACAAATTAGTCGCAGAATAACAATACAGGCGACAACTTTAAGCCATCGGGAATGGCAATATTGAATCAAACAATAATCCGAATAAAATAAACCATTTAATATCAATATCATGAAAACATTAAAAATCACAACTGAGTGGATACTTGATACTTTGCCTATGTCAGTTTATCCAGACGGTAATGGTACTATAACAATTTCTACTTTTTGCTTTAGTGATGCCAGGTGGATTGAATTAGCTCTTGATTCCATGAACATTGTCTATGAAAGTTATGAGATGAATGATGATGAAACTGGCCGTATTGAGTTAGGCTGGGAATTTGAGATTCTAGCAATAAAGGAAGATTGTCCAAAACTTTATAAAGAATGGATGAAGAATGACCTACTCAATTCGACTTACCGAAATAAAAATTAATACCCATCAAAAAAGTTCATTATAACCAATGATCAGGCTTACAGCAACATAGAAATATTAACTTAGCAATATTCTAACAATGGAAAACAACAAATATTTGGATGTCAAAATGGTGAGTGAATATATTCATGTCTCTACCTCGTTGATCTATCATATGGTAAGCAAGGGGCAAATACCTTTCATAAAGGTGAGGCACAGAACCATTTTTGAACGATCTCAAATAGACAAATGGTTGAAGAACCACTGCATGATGGTTGAAGATTTACCACAAATACCCAAAGATTAAGTCTCATGTCCACAATAAGAATAGTACTGGATAGCCGTAAGAAGTTGAAAGATAACAAGTACAATCTTTCGATTCGAGTGTGTCATAAAGGCAAGGTCCAGTACATTCCTTACATTAAAATCACGAAAAGTCAATACAATCAGGTCTTTGTCCGTGAGGCAATGGATGATGGGAGTATTGAGTTCCGAAAGTCGGTAAACGAGTTCAAATCGAAGTGCGAGAGAATCTATGCTGAGATGGCCGTCTTTAATCCCACAAAATTCCGTGAGAAGGTTTACTCTAAGGAGAAGGAAATACCCAAAACACTCGTTTTGAAGGATATGTTTGATTATTATATCGAGAATTATAGAGGTATTACAATTCGAACACGGAAACATTTCAGGCTGGCGATAAACATCCTGGAATCATTCCAACCAGACCTCAGAGTCCATGATATTACGAGTGAGTTTCTGAAGGATTTCGAGGCCGCAAAGACAAAGCAGGGTCTATCCAAGAGTACCATTGAGGCGGTATTTCGTAACCTCAGGAGGATAATCAATTACTTTATGCATGAGAAGAAGACCATTCCCAGTACATTCCCGTATCCGTTTGGTAAGGGAGGGTATAGTATTGGAAGTACTTGGCCGAAGAAGCAGGTTTTGAAGAACTCTGAAATAAAGAAGGTAATCAGTCTCAAGAGTTTTGATACCCTAGAGCAGGAATACGCGCGTGATATATGGGTCTTTCTTTATAGGGCAAACGGTATAAACTTCGCAGATCTGTTGAAAATGAGATGGGACAGTATCAAAGGCCGACACATCATATTTTTCCGCAAGAAAACCGAGAACACCCGAAAGAATAACCTTAAGCCAATCACAGTACCGCTGACCCCTAAGCTCAAGAAACTTATTGAAAAGATAGGAGTGAAGGATAGTCCGTTCATTCTGGGTAAGTTGAAGGAAGGGTATTCTGAGAACACCTTTGAAAACCTGTCTCATAAGATGCGTTCAAATTTCAATGCAAAGCTTCTTGAAATCAGCGAAAGGCTTGGACTATCTGTCCCCCTGAAGCTGAAGACAGCGAGAGAATGTTACGCCTCGACACTGAGACGGGCAAAAGTTTCAAAGGATGATATTGGTGATATGCTTGGACATGCGAATTCGATTGTCACCGAGCACTACCTGGACAGCTTGGATCTTGAGGAGACCTTTGAGATCAATAAGCATATTCTATAATCAAATGTGATATTATTTATACAAATGATGAAATGGGAAAGAATTAATAACTATAAACAAAAGATAAAAATGAAATCCAAAATGATGAATTACCAGAAAGCAAAAGCCTTCATAGCAGACAAACACATCGAATCGCCCGAGGAATATCAAAAATGGTATAACGAAAATCGTGAATACCTCGAAAGTATTGGACTTCCAGAACATCCTGATAAGTATTATAGTAAACCTGGAAATGTAAGGACTTATTTAACTATATCGAAGAAGATAATGTAAAGATTTTTGCTCTGCAAAACTAGGAGGAAGGTTTGGGAATGGCGAGATCAGTTATAAACAAGACGGTTAATGACCATGGTATACGCCACAAAGACCTTGTTGACATCATTCTATTCGAAATGGAAAAAATACAATCCAAAATCAAGCGTCAGATACCCTAGGAAATTAAAAGAGATTGTTCCGCTTCTACTTGGAGAGGAGGTAAAGTGCCACAAAGCAATATCGGAGACAAGCTAGCTCCTTTCAATTCCATAGTTACTGGGCATTATCTGGTAATTCTGGACATTGAAAAGACACATGATATCAACTAATGCTCCCTTGAGTTAGGAAGATGTTTATACAAAGGTGAAAGCCTCCCAGAACCCTTTGTCTAAGGAAATATGTTTAACTTTAATACCTCTCAGTCAATTTCTGATATTCATAGTAACAGATTATATGGCAGAAAGGTATTTTTTCCCGTTTGGCCAGGAACTAAGGAAAGTCGAACAAAAAGACAGATCTCCCAAAAAGGCCTTCGTACTTGGAGTATATGCTAGTGCAGTCCATGCAAGATGGGTTGACAAAGACGGAATTCAAGTAGTGTCAGCCTTGGCTGTCGCCAGTGAACCTGAAATCTTCTGGAGAGGAGAAAACGCCGAATCTGAGATCCTTAAAATTACAATCCCAACAGAGCTAGGAAAACTTACTGTACCGAAAAATCCAGTCTTGAACGGGCCATCAGGAAGGGCTCTGGATGAGAAGTTCCTGAAGCCACTTGGTCTCACTCGGGGTGATGTTTGGCTCTGTGACCTTCTACCGTATTCTCGGGTAAATGAGAATCAGAAGAAGGCAATAAAGAGTAACTACACACAAGAGCTTATTCGAAAGCATAACTTAAAACCTGCGACGATTCCACTATTCCAAAAGAAGGATTTGAATTCTGCTTCAAGACGGGCTGAAATTCTTCAAGAGCTTGAGGACTCCAAAGCGGAAACCTTATTACTTCTGGGAGACCTTCCAATCTATTGGTTTTTAAGGTACTTTGACAGGACATATTCACGACTTGCACAGTTTGGTGATACTAAAGACACTTATGGGAAGGTCAATCCGATAAATATCAAAGGCAAATCCTACAAAGTAATCTCACTCTGCCATCCCAGACAAGCCGATAGACTAGGGGCCTCAAGTTCAAAATGGGGAAAACTTCATGATATTTGGATTTCGTCCACCGATGATAATGAAAGACTTTGACAGTTGAATGGACAATTCTCGTGAAGGATAAAATCGCGATATCTGTAGATTTCCCTTTGGATAATGAAGGAATGGTAGGCAGGGAATGTCTTGAGTGCAAGAAGTATTTCAAGATAAAACCAGGCACAGGGTTACTCACTGATCATTGCCATTGTCCCTATTGTGACTATGAAGGAGGATCTGACACTTTTTTAACCAAAGATCAAATAAGATATGCTGAAAGCATTGCTTATCAAAAGGTCTTTCAACAAATCATTAACCCTTCAATAAGGAGACTGACGGATAGCATCAAAGATCTGGAAAGGAGCACAAGAAATAGTGCGATCAAGTTTAAAGTTAATACCAGAATGTCTGGTTTTAATTTCCCTACCAAGTATTACACTGAAAAAGAACTTGAAACAGTCGTGGTTTGTGATAATTGCGGATTAGAATTTGCAATATTTGGGGTGTTTTCAAAGTGCCCTGACTGCACCGAATTCAATGCTTTTCAGATGTATGATAAGTCATTAGATACAACACAAAAACTAATTTCAATTTTAATAAGACCAGATGTACATGCAGATATTAGAGAACAAACGATGGGATTAATCTTATCTTCAACCATTGCAGCATTTGATGGTCTCGGGAAAGAATTAAGACTTAGAAATCCAAATAACTATCCCGCTGATCCTAAGAATTTGTTTCAAAATATTACCCTTCTGAATCAAAGGCTCAATAATCTCATTTCATCTAAGCATTCAAATTTCAGACATTTAGTTAAAATATTTCAAGTCAGACATATATTTGAGCATAACATGGGAGTTATCGACAATGACTTCATCATCAAGGTGCCTGCGTACAAGAATATGATTGGAATGAAATATCCATTAACTCATGAGGAGTTGTTAAATACAATCGATTATTTGAGAGAGCTAGGAACAATAATAAAAGATCATTTCAGACATAATTAATAGTATCAATGACATACAAAGAGATTATTGGAAGGCTCTCAAGTTTGGACCTATCACAGTATCCAGCAGATGAGGTAAAGGAGTTGTTAAAACAGCTTGGAAGCATTGGGGTAATTATCACTGATCTGCATCCAGGTAAAACAATTTTAAGAGGTAGGATTAATGACAAACCACATCAGTACGATAAGATATCAAAGGTCTCCTTTAAGCCATCTGAATACAATAAAACATACATGAGGGCAAGTACCCCAAATAGAACGATGTTTTATGGTTCAATCGTACCTGAAATCTTAGGTGAAAAAGAACCTGCGACTGCAAGAATCACAATAATATATGAGCTAAGTGAATTTGCCCGTGATAATGAAACCGTGGGACAGCAACTTGTTACTTTTAGTGTCTGGGAAGTTGAAGAAGATATAAGTCTACTCTCTTTAGTACATTATAAAAATTTTGACAGACCTACAGAACTATCCAAGAAACTACAATCCCAATTCGATATTTTTATGAAGGATCATCCTGATAAAGAAGAATCCACAAGGTTAATTACAGAATACCTTGGGGAACAATTTGCGAAAGTTGTTTCTCCTGACAAAGATTTTGATTATTTGATCTCATCATGTTATTCTGAGATAGTAACTGATTTCGGATTCGATGGGGTTCTTTACCCTAGTGTAAAATTGGCAGGAGAAGGAATTAATGTTGCAATTAAACCAGAATCGGTTTCAAAATTGAAATTAGTTCATGTTGGAGAATGTACGCTATATAAGAACAAAGACCAAATTTTCCTAGGGAGTGACACGGTTGGTAGAATAGAAGAGAACGGTTCGATTATTTATGAAAAGGCTACTGGGCAGAGTTATGTCTCGAGGGAAGTAGGTCTGAAAAGGGTTGGCTTATTGTGAAGTCGTACCATGTAATTCTTTTATTTGGTCAAATTTGTTTAACTTTATAAGCAAGACATAAGTTGGCCGATCAGCCGTTCGATAAAAAGGAAAGATTAACGCCCTATGTACAGGGCTTGAGACTTATACATTAGGCCTTTGACTATCATGACTTTATTATAAAACGGATATGTGTCTATTAAAATTCATGCCATGAGAAATCTTATATTATTATATCTAATAATCGTTTTCTTTAGCTCATGTCAGGGTGGCAATAGGCTTGATAATTTAGTCTCAAAAAATGAAAAAGCTATTTTTCAAGTCTTTTCTTATGATGAGTATGGTGCTCCAGCTTCAAGGGGGTCAGGATTCTTTATTAATAAAGATGGTACTGGATTGACAAATCTTCATGTACTGAGTAATGCAAAATTTGCTTTTATTCGGGACATAAATGACAGTACCTATCAAATTGAGAGAATAACAAGGATTTCCGAGGATTTTGATCTCGCTGAATTTAAAATTAGTACTTCAAAAGTCAGATTTCCTACTTTAAAAATAATGTATAAGGTGCCGCCCAAAGGATCAGATATATTTGTTATCGGATCTCCAGAAGGGTTAGCTAATACAGTTTCTAAGGGGATAGTTTCTGGAATTCAGGAAGCTAACAAGATTATCCAAATATCTGCACCTATTTCACCTGGGAATAGTGGAAGTCCAATAATGGATATGACTGGAAAGGTATTTGCGATTGCTTCTTTTCAACATACTGAAGGTCAAAATCTTAACTTTGGTTACTTTATTGAAGGATATAATAAATTGGAAAATAATGTAGATTATAATTTATCCAGTGAAACTAACAGAAATCTCTATATAATTAATGAAGCTAGCCCCACAGAGTCGAACTTGATTCTTAATTCTATTGAAGTAAACGAGAAGAATACTGTTTTGAACCTGACATTTATTAATACTTCACTTGCATTTGGTGATAGTGCATTCATATTTACTGTTATTGATGATCCAGATCAGTCGTTTAAAATTGAAGATAAAATATCAAAAAAGAAGTACTTAATTTATGACGCCACAATAGGAGGGTCAGCTGAAAATCCAACTTACTTAAAACTTGGTGAAGCCAAAAGGTTTAAGCTATATTTCCCAGCAATAGGAGATAGTAAAATATTAAATATTTACGAAGGGATGGAAGGCGGAAATTGGGCTTTTAATAATTTAGATTTAAATAGATACGAGGCATTTTCATTAAAAGATAATAGCTTTATCAATGATTTCTACTTTCAAACAGGCCTTTCATATCTTACAGAAGAAAACTACATAGAGGCCTATACGATTTTCAGGGATTTCGCAGCAAGGAATAACAAGAATGACTATGCTCATAACCTGGCTGGTATAGTGTCATTTATTTTAGGTAATAATTTGGATGCATTGTTGCACATTAATAAAGCTCTTGAAATCAATCCTACTAACGACCATTATTATTTTAATCTCTATTTTATAAATCTATTAAACGACAATTCTGAAGAAGCTCTGAAAAATATAACTTCTGCAATTCAATTAAATAATAATCAACCTGAATATTATGCTTACAGAGCAGGCCTCTATATGGGAAAGGAATTATGGAAAGAAGCAATTTCAGATCTCAATAAAGTAATCGATTCGAAGAGAGAAAAATCAGGTTACATTTATTTTCAAAGAGCAGTTGCTAAATTGTGGCTACAGGATCGGTCTGCTTGTAAGGACTTCGAAATGGCATATAGTTTAGAGGAATCTGCCGAGGCAAGAGCCACCATAAGAGAATGGTACAATAAATATTGCCGTTAAGCATTTCATTTTAAGTTTGTTATTGTCTATTATAAATGGAAAAGGATACCCAATTGAGTCTAAATAGACTTTTTCATTACACACATGCCTTTGAAAATCTTGTTGGAATATTAACTAATGGATTCCAGATTAGATATTCGTTGGAAAAGTTGGGATTATTCGATGAAACTATAAACATAACAGATGAATTTGCATTTCCTGTTGTTTGTTTCTGCGATATTCCACTAAGCCTTGTTAATAAGCACATTAAAGTATACGGTAAATATGCTATTGGGCTTTCAAAGACTTGGGGAGAACAACAGGCAATGTGCCCAATATTATACCTACCAAAGGAGGCTGAATCGAAAATTATTCTTGAATCGGTTGCTAAGAACATTCATGGTAATAATGTTCATCTAAGAGAGATTTTTAATAGGGTGAATGAAACAAATGATAAAAAAGTAATATCTCAAGTAATTAACTTATATGATCAACTAATTGATTTAATGATGTTCATAAAACCATACATGGGGTATTATGAAAAAATATCAACTGGATTTAAAGAAAGTAATTATAAGTTTTATGATGAAAGGGAATGGAGATATAAACCCAATACATTTCTTATACCAAAGTCTTATTTAACCAAAGAGGAGTTCATTGATTATAAAAGTGATGCATCGAGAAATGAATGCGTGGGATTTATTGATTTCTCATCCGATGATATTACTGATATTTTAGTGCCCGAGGATGAAGTTGAAAAAGTATTGAGAGAGATACGGATAATAGATAAACTGAATGATTTTAAGTTTGAAATTACTACTTTCACAATCGAAGCTGACATAATTGCTGTAATTTCAAAGATCTGATTTAAAGAATAGATTATTAGCGTCAATATATAACAACATGAGGTATTTTAGAACAAATCAGTTCATGTTTATACCCGATTACAAAACAAAGTAAACCTAGTATTGATGAACATAAGTATAAATTAAGACTTAATTCTTAAAATCATGAGTAAAGGTGGTAAAATCGTCATTTTCGTAATTGCAATTATTGTAATTGGCATGATTGGAGCAATTTTAAAAGAGTCAGGTGCTGGAGCGGTCTATGCAGTTGGTGCATTAGCTTTATGGGGGTTATACTCTGCATTATTTAGCAAGAAAGGGAAAGCTGATGAAAATAAGGATCAGAAAGATATAACACTTAAAAAGTGAAATTCCCAGATTATTACAAAAGGTTAGGATTACGAAAAAATGCAACAAAAGAAGAAATAAAGAAAGCCTTCAGGCAGCTGGCTTTACAATATCATCCTGACCGCAACAAAAATCCTGATGCCGCTCAAAGATTCATTGAGGTAAATGAAGCATACCTAATCCTTTATGATGATGAAGCTCGTCAAAAATATGACAGAGAATATGATTACCATTATAGAGAAGAGTATGTAGCCCATGAAGAGCCCAGTTATCAGCATGATTATAGTCAAAATAATTCCACTGCTTTTAATGATCCAGATTTAAATAACTGGTCAAAGAAAGCAAGAGATCAAGGAAACGAGTATGCAAATATGACATTTGATGATTTTTCAAAAATGGTCATAGGCTTTGTTAAAGAAACAGGGTTCCATTTAGGGAACACTTTACTTTATTATGTTGGTATTTTATTGGCCATGGGAGGGTGTGGGAATTTAGTAATCGGATTAACATCTAAAGGCGAGATTGGTAATCCTGTCATAGGAATAATCATCCTGCCGATTGGTATCATTATTTGGAGACTAGCCCAAAAGAACTGGGACAAACATTGATCAATCGAAATGAAAAAATTCTAACTGCTGTTTTTATATTAACAATCTCATTATCTGCCCACAGCCAGACTTCCTCTTGGGAGATTATAAACATCTCCAATTGGGGTATAATCCAACTTCCACCTTCAATGGAAGTTCAAAGTGGATTATATAAAAAGATTGTTGATGAGGCAAAAAAAGAGTATATGGTTGAAGGTGAAAGAATCATATTCCAACAGAAAGGACTTAATTCATTTGGAAACTTTGATACATATGCCAGGGTAATTATCAAGACAATAACTGCTAGTCCTGGAGATTTTCCGAAGCTCGGTGAATTAGATGCTTTAGCTTCAGAATTAAATGAATTAAATGCCATGTACAAAAATGAGATTATATCAATGTGCAGATCCATGAATGCCCAATTATTAAAATGGACAGATCTTAAAATATCTTCATTAAGTAAATATAAATGTCTGTATTTCAATTACACTAGACAAGTTAATGGGAAACCATCTACTTTTTCAGAATTCTACATATTCTTTAACTACAGCAAGCAGCATAGTTTGAACTTTGAATATAGAGTGTCTGATTCGGCAAATTGGCAGCAAGAATTTGAAAAATGTAAATCCACTTTTAAATTCAAATGAAACTACGGTCTATATTCATCACCCAATCAATGATCCTAATACAAATTTCGTATTCTGATCACATTAACAATGAATTCCTGAAAAGGTGCCAGCTTTGGTGCCAGTATTTCCACCAAATCGGAATAAATCCGTGTAATATTTTACAATTAAGATACAACAAAACTAATTGGTACAAACAGATACAAATATGTGTATACCCGTGGAAACCGTTGGATTTACCTGTTAATCAGGGGGTCCTAGGTTCAAGTCCTAGCTGGGGAGCGAAGATTATCAACCGCTTATGTGA
>CALBTS010000509.1 GCA_937968035.1 uncultured Methanomethylovorans sp. | reverse complement strand
CCGAATTTTGACCCGAAACCGCAAAAAACCCGAAATGACAGTTCCTATCAGTAATGAATTGTAAACAAAATCAGAAGATCAATCAAGTAAAAGAATCAACTTTGGTAGTAGGAATCGATATCGGAAGTACAACACAGTACGCCAGAGCATTTGACTGGAGAGGCATCGAATTAGGGAAGGTCTTTAAATTTAGCAACAGCAGAGAAGGTTTTGACAACTTCAAAAACTGGATGCAGTGGATACAGGACAAGAACAAAAAGACAGATGTCATAGTAGGTATCGAACCAACAGGTCATTACTGGTTTGACCTTGGCGCTTATCTTGAAGATGAAGGCATCTTCCTGGTTATGGTTAACCCTTATGCGGTAAAGCAGACCAAGGAACTGGATGACAATAGCCAAAGTAAAAATGACAGCAAGGATCCCAAGGTAATCGCAAAACTCGTTATTGAAGGAAGATATTGTGCACCATATACACCGGATGGGGTGTATGCGGATTTAAGAATTATGGCAGCGAATCGGAAGAGACTTATTAGAGAACTTACCCAGATTAAAAACAGATTTGCCAGATGGTTTGCCATATACTTTCCTGAATATAAAGATGTATTCGGGGATTATGAATCACAAAGCAGTATGCTGCTTCTAAAGAAAGCATGTACACCCGAAGCAATTGTGGAACTCGGAGCCGAGAATATAAATCAAATCTGGCGTGATGCAAAACTGCGGGCTGTTGGAATGAAAAGGGCAACGACCCTGTGTGAGACAGCAAAGCGTAGCATCGGCTTAAAGAAAGGCTCTTCGGCTGCTGAGTATGAAATGAAACTACTGCTTCAGGATTACGATTACAAAATGGCACAGCTTGAATCCGTTATGGAGGAAATAGAAAGTTTGTGTAAAAAGATACCCGAAAGCGAGCAGATGCTTGCCATCAAAGGTATAGGGCTTATCACTGTTGCCGGATTTCTGGCTGAGATTGGTGATGCGAGGCGTTTCGAATCACCGAAGCAGATACAAAAGCTGGCAGGACTTTCATTAAGGGAAAATAGTTCTGGAAAGCATAAAGGGCAGACGACCATAAGCAAACGAGGTCGAAGTAAGCTGCGAGCTGTACTGTTCAATGCTGCAATTCCACTGATATCAAAGAACCCAGAGTTCCATGCCCTGCATGAATATTATACTACCAGAGCGAATAATCCACTGAAAAAGAAGCAATCCGTGATCGCCATCAGCTGTAAGCTGATACGAATCTTTTATGCTATTTTGACCAAAGGTGTGTCGTATGATGCACAAAAGATGATGTCTGATATACACAGACAGCCAGCGATAGGATAAGAAGAAAACTGAAGAATTCAGGAAGACGTCCACCAGCAGGTGCTGAATGAAACAGAAAAAGAAACAAAACATAGAGAGCCGAAGTCAGATTTTTCACCATCAGAGCAGAGACTCAGCGAAGGAGCATCATGACGCCCCTTTATGGATAAGCAGAACGAAGGAATTCAGGACCCTGAGGTATAGGTGATCCCGTATGACATGGGAGGTTAGGCTGCCGTAAGGATTTGGGGATAAGGAAAGGCCGATCATAGCAGAATAAGACGACGTCTTATTAAGTGAACCCCAAACATCCATATATCCATGATTATAGGCCATGGGGAATGACATTAACTAAGAAAGCTATTCTATAAAAAAAGAAAAAGTAAGAAAAAGCGAGTTAACAAGAGAAAAAATAAGATTAATATGGGAGGTGAAAAATGGTATGCGGATATGCTCGTGTGAGCACTAAAATTCAGGAGAAAAATGGCAACAGTCTAGACGCTCAGGAAGACCTATTAAGAGATTCTGGTGCACGCCTTGTTTACAAAGAATCTTGCTCCGGTGGCACCTTAGACAGGCCACAACTGAACGAACTCTTACAGGCACTTGAACCCGGGGATACCCTGATGGTCACCAAACTAGATCGCCTTGCCCGTTCCGCCTCCCAAGGCATTGCATTTATCAACAAACTACTTGGTCACGGGATAAAGGTCCATGTTCTAAACATGGGACTTATGGATAATACGCCCACCGGAAAGCTGATTCGAACCATTCTGCTGGCATTTGCCGAGTTTGAACGCGATATGATTGTGGAACGAACCCAGGAAGGTCGAAAAATATCTGGACACTATGGTGGCCGTCCTTTAAAATACGGGCAGGAACAGCTTGAACATGCGCTACAATTATTGGATTTAAACTCCTATTCTCAGGTATCAAAAATGACCGGAATATCAGTCAGTACAATCTACAGAGCAACCCTCAAAAACAAGGGGAAATAAAAAACTTACACACTTTAGTTGACAAGCTCAGTCGTTCAAATACAAGACGAACATCCTCTGGCAATGTTTGATCGAGGTAACCTTCATATACCTCAATACTCTTTTTCTCAGTCTCTACACCCGCCGCATAGGCCGCTTCAAGTGAGCTTGGTACTACAACTTTGCTGCTCCAGTTCTCCGTTGGGATCGTAACATTGTACTCTTCAAGAAGAGGTTTTAGCAGTTCGATATGTGTGGCTTCTGTTCTTTCTAGATTTGAAAATGGTCTCTGGACATCAAATACTTTCAAATATGCCTGATATTCTGCCTGAGCCATATACTCATCTGCAATCGCAAAGGCAAGCATTTCTTTTATGGATGCGTCACTAACGGTTGTCTCAGTAACCGCTGCATCCAAATTCGCAGCATGTACTGCTGCTCCGTTTAATAGGCCTGCCGTTACAATTCCTGCTACTAATACTCCGCTCATTACTTTTTTCCACTGTCGTTTCATATGTAACATCTCCTTTTCTCACTGTAATTCCAATCTAATTATTTGGTTTCATAGAGAAGACCTTGTTGTCATCTTCTTTATGGTCTCAGTATAGAATAGGATTATGATTCAATTATGATTACGAGACAGCAATTATTCTCAAATTTGATTATTGCATTTGACTCTTCCTGTTAATGAGTTCCATGGACTCTTTACCCGTCATATGCTCAATCGTGACCTCGATAAGATCCATATGTCTGATTCCGCTTTCAATCTCCTTTTGCATAGCAGTATCCGATTCCTTTGGAGAATATTTTCTGGTGAGAATTTCTATCGCGCGTCTGACTTCGGTCTCCTCTTCTAAGATCCTTGCCCGTCCAAACGCGATTACACTGCGAAACAGAGTCGTATATTTCTCCGGTACGATTATATCCTGATCGATCACGCAAAATGACACCTTTTCGTGTGCACGGATCGCGTCTAATTTGTGTCCCGCTTTGGCACAATGGAAATAGATCCTGCCACTGTCATATACATAACTCATTGGCACTGCATAGGGATACTCATCATCCCCCAAAACTGCCAGTACACCCGAGGTTCCTCTCATGAATACCGCAGCAATTTCCTCTTTCGGCATTTGTTGTTTGATTCTTCTCATTTCTCTAAACATAAGGTTGTCTCCTGTCTTTTCACTTTTACCAGTTGGGTCGTTACCAGTGATGTATGGTCTAATCATACCTTAAAATCTGCCAAAACACAAATCAAACCAGTAGTATTCTGCCAAATACTCTCATTTTAAAAAAAAAGGCTCATCCCCGGAAAACCGGAAACGAGCCCTTGAAGAAATAACGCTACGCGTTATTTCTTCTTGGAGTTTGCCGCTGGTGCGGCAAACCTCCGCTATGCATTATTAACGCTGCGCGTTATTTCTTCATATGGAGAATTTCAGCAAAGATGAAATTCTCCGGAAGAAGCGACGTATACGTCACTTCTTCATTGCCTCGCTGATCGCTACCGCTACCGCGACGGACGCGCCGACCATGGGGTTGTTTCCCATGCCGATGAGTCCCATCATTTCAACGTGAGCGGGTACGGATGAAGATCCGGCGAACTGCGCGTCGGAGTGCATGCGGCCCATGGTGTCGGTCATGCCGTAGGAAGCGGGACCGGCGGCCATGTTGTCCGGATGCAGGGTGCGTCCGGTACCGCCGCCCGAGGCGACGGAGAAGTACTTCTTGCCGGCGTCGTTGGTTTCCATCAGTTGGCTGGGTAGGTCATGTTTGTGAGATTCAGTGGGTGTTAGATGGGTGAAAGATGAAAACTGGGTGAAATGGTTGATTTGTTCATTAGGGCATGGTATAATGTAATTTAAAAAATAAGTTTTAAAGAAATAAGTCTATATACATTTCATGGAGGTTGAAGAATTATGCAACATAGAATGAAAACACATCCTTTAACAGATGAGCAGATAAACCGGCTTCTATCTCGTACATTAACAGGCAGCCTTGCGACACTGGGGAGCGATGGAGCACCATATGTTACCCCCATTCATTTCGTGAGCTTAGATGGAGCAATTTATTTTCATGGCCTTCCAAAAGGTAAGAAGCTTGATAATATAAAGGCTGACCCTCGTGTGAGTATGACTGTTTACGAAATGGATAGCCTGTTACTCGACCCCGAAGGTAAACCCTGCGACACAAACACAAAATATCAAAGTATTATTATCTCCGGCTCTGCCGAATTACTTGATAACATCGAAATTAAAAAATCAATTCTTACAGCAATAGTAAAAAAATACACACCACAACTGGTTACTAAGGCATTGCCAGAGAATATGATAAAAGGAACTGCCGTAATAAAGATAACGATTGATGATATTACAGGAAAATACTATGACTAATTAGCTTTTTTGCGCAATAAGTTGATTAAATTAGTAAAAGATCACTTCGGTGGTCTTTATTCAAATTGCATATAGTTCAATAATAGATCGGAAGAGCACACGTCTGAACTCCAGTCACCGAATACGACCTCGT
>CALBTS010000508.1 GCA_937968035.1 uncultured Methanomethylovorans sp. | reverse complement strand
TAGTATCTGCTGATTTTCTCCTATATGAAGAAGATAGCCTTGACCCCCTTTTAAGACCTTCATTAAAAAATCATGGTAAAAAAAGACTTGTTAGGGGTTTAGAGCGTTTTTTAAGGCAATTTCATCGTATTTTAGCCGCAATCCACCCATCCTGAGGAACTGCAGGTAGTCAGATCGCTGAATAAGGGAGATCTAAATCAGCCCAGTAAGCCGAGCCTCATCAGGCTTTCTTCACTAATTTTTTCATCATTATAGAGCTGAAGAAATTTTTTCAGGTTATACGCGGTCTGACATAAAAGAGACCAAATGCGGTTTCCATCGGTTCCCTGATAAAGGCTGCAACCAAAACCGCGAATATTTTTTGAAACTGCGATAAAGCCTTCCGTTGCAGAACGGGCTTTTTGACAAAAGTCCCGCTTTTCTTCGACAACATCCTGGCTTTTGCCAAGAAAGATGTGTGGACAGCCCTTGGGGATTACCTGATTTACCCGGCTGCGGTAACCTTGATCACCGATAGCATATTCAGGAACACCTTTCATTCTTTTTTCAAACAATTGAGCTGTCCCGGGCCATAGGGTTTTATCATTAGGCTTTCCGATAAAATTTTCCATTGTAATCATAAAACCCTGTCGGTTGAACGAAAGTTGAAGTGTACTTCCAAATTCACAGCTTGGATGTTTTTTGCCTTTTTTAATCGGGCGGGAGTCCGGTTCATCAAAGGAGACAATCCGATTTGGAATATGTCTTTCGCCCGCAAGTTTTAGTGCATTCTGATCTTGGAATAACATCAGGAGAGCCAAAAGCTGCTGAGCTTTTTTTCTCTCTTGATCAGGACCCTCAAGGCTTTTCACTATTGTTTTAAACTTCCGCAATCCAGCGGAAAATATCAAGAGAGCATCGAAAAATAAATCTTCAATTTCAGTCTTTTTTCGATTCAAATTATATTCGCGCCGTAGCTGCCTGAGCTCCTTCCTGTCCCACCAGATAGGAATATAATACTGTCGAGCAAACTGCTCCATTTTTCTAAAGGCTTTGAAAATCAATCCGACATCTGTTGGATAAATGATGTTATCGGGCAGTACAGTGGAATCAATCAACATGCTGTCTGTATCAATTACTTTGGCAACTCTCAATATATTAAAAATGATTGATTCCACGGTCTCTATCCCCTTAATATCAAAACGTTTTCGCAATTTGCTCAGGTTGCTGTGATGCATGAATGTGAATAAATTTTCATCTGGGACATTGCAAAAATATTGAATATACCGATTTTCTTTGATCTGGCTAACAATCGCCCGATCACTGAGCAACCGGAGCTTTGCGGCAATAAAAACAGCTATAATTGTTCGGATTGGAGTTCCTGTCCGTCCCGTTTTGTCACTATAATAGTGTACCAGTTTGTCTGTAATTTTTTGCCAAGGGATAATTTTACGTAAAATAACGAATGTGTTGGTTGGATCATGAATATTGTCTTTTATCCATTCTTCACTGAGAGCCTCAGAGTTTTTTTTCTATCATTTTCAATCCTTTATTTACAGTTTATGAGCATAAGACCATTTTTTCAAATTTTTGTACAATAGAAGTAGGGTGACATTCAATAGCTTCTCTAAAGCCAACAAAATAGAAAATCAGCAGATACTA
>CALBTS010000507.1 GCA_937968035.1 uncultured Methanomethylovorans sp. | reverse complement strand
AACTATGAAAAATACTTCACCTCAGTTATCTAATGACATGATTTATGGTGTACACACAATTATAGAAGTCTTAAAGGCAAAAAAACGAAAAATGATCTAAATTTATACAACGAAACCACTCCATGAGGGATGGGAACGCATAAAAGCGCACCTCCCCCAACGATCCCCCATGATTCAGTACGTTTCAAAACAAGTTCTCGATAAAATGACAGGAACCGCAGATCATAACAATATCGTTGCCTGGGTATCTCCGTTTAAGTACTCTTCTAAGATGTTTACTCCTGACTCAAAACCATTTATTCTCATGCTGGATGGAATTCAAGATGTACGAAATCTCGGAGCAATTTTACGCTCGGCATACTGCGCCGGCGTTGATGGTGTAATTTTATGCAAAAAAGGCTCCGCCGCTTTGACACCTGCATCGTTTAAGGCTTCGGCCGGCTTAGCAGAGCATCTTAGCATTTACGTTGCACCTAGCGCAGCCTACGCCGCCCAGGAAGTAAAAAATGCCGGGTATAATTTGTATATGGCTGTTTTAAATGGGAAAAATGCAATAGAAGTTGAATTCAAAAGACCTCTTTGCCTTATAATTGGCAACGAAGCCATTGGAATTAGTAAAAATATCCAATCTTTGGGGGAAAAAATAACCCTACCACAACGAACCGCTGATATCTCATACAATGCTTCTGTAGCCGCTGGAATCCTCATGTTCCTAGCCGCTGCAAAGACCAAAGTTATTTAATAAAATATTTTCTATTAAGATTTTTTATTAAAATATTGCTTTTCATATATAAAATAAATTAAAATAAACTTAGAAATTGAAATTACCAAAATTCAAAGGTCAAAGGGCAGCCACTGACCGGTATAGCGGTAGTAATTAAAGCGGACAACTTAAGAAGTTATCAACTTGAGAAAGCTGTTAGCTTGTAAAGCTGTTAGCTTTAATGTTTACTACGCAGCTTACTGATATACCCAAGGTTTATCGATTGGAATGCTCCTCCCTCCATTTTTGGCAGGCCCAATCTTAAAGTTGAGTATTTGTTGGTGTCGATGACCGAGGTTAATCGATGTTTTTAACCTAGTCTTTGCAATGTTATTGTTTTTCTCCGAATTCGTTCGTGAAAAAATTCGTAACACCGCAAAGTTCCGTAACTCTTTTGAGATTTACGGGGTTAAAAACTGACTGCCCTATAAATTTAATCTGTTCTTTCACGGTTTTTCGTACTCATTTTACCAATATTCGACATATTCGGTGATATACCTAAAAAAGATGCTTAAATCCAGCACATACTTTTGTTTCTTGACAAACAGAATTAACATGTTATTATGGGAGAAAGTAAGCATTAAAGAAATCGGTCTTCTTTCTTTAAAGATCTTATCTAGTTAATCCAAAATCATAAGCTTGATGAGTTCATTGAGCTTATCCAGTTTCACTTAATAAATTAAAGGAAATATTTAAACGTGGATAATTTAAAAATAAAATTCGAAGATTTAAATTTATCAAAAGAAGTTTTAAAAGCCATTTCTGATATTGGTTACACAGAAGCTTCACCAATTCAAGCACAAGCAATTCCGTTCATCATGCAGGGTCACGATGTCACAGGACTTGCAATGACGGGAACTGGAAAAACGGCAGCATTCAGCTTGCCCTTGGTAGATAAGATCGATAATAAGAAGAAAAATGTACAGGCCCTAATAGTTTGCCCAACTCGTGAGTTGGCAATACAAGTATCTGTAGAATTAAACAAATATTTAAAATATAAACCGGGCATATCAGTAATAGCTGTTTATGGTGGCCAACCAATTGATCGCCAACTTTATGCATTAAGACGCGGCCCTCAAATTGTAGTTGGAACACCTGGCCGATTACTTGATCACTTGGATAGACGCTCAATTGATTTACATGGAATCGAAACAGTTATTTTAGACGAAGCTGATGAAATGATGAACATGGGATTCAGAACTGATATCGAAAAGATATTAACAAAGACTCCTAAAACTCGTCAGACAATCACCTTCTCTGCAACAATGCCTAGAGATATTTTGGATCTTGTTAAAAGACACCAAAAAAATCCTAAGCTCGTTCAGGTCTCAAATGAAAAATCAACCGCAACAACTGTTGAACAGTATTACTATGAAATTGAAAATCAAAATAAGTTAGAACTTTTGGTAAAACTGCTAAACGAACATAATCCATACTTAGCAATTGTGTTTTGTAATACAAAACGCAAAGTTGATAATATTGCGATTAAGTTGAGAAAATATGGATTCTCTGTTGAAGGTATTCACGGAGATATCAGTCAACCAAAACGTAACCAAATTATGGATCGTTTCAGAGCAGGTAAAATTCAAATTTTAATAGCAACTGACGTTGCAGCTCGAGGAATTGACGTACCTAATATTGACATTATTTTTAACTATGAAATTCCGGATGATGAAAAATCATACGTTCATAGAATAGATCGGAAGAGCGTCGTGTAGGGAAAGAGTTTAGATCTGGGTGGTGGCTGGAACATGCAA
>CALBTS010000506.1 GCA_937968035.1 uncultured Methanomethylovorans sp. | reverse complement strand
CACCGAGATCTACACTCTTTCCCTACACGACGCTCTTCCGATCTTGCAATTAAAACTGACAGTGCTTATGCATTATCACCTATTTACCTCGTATATGTTTCTGATAATGGTGAAGTGTTATTGAACTTCACACATGCAAAAAGGATACTGGACCTTTTCAAGAAGATCGCTATTAACAGATCGATCCCAGACAGAACTGCTATGTCGCTGTTCAATGGCTCTACCCACAATGGAACCGATATGAGCCATTATAGGAATTTATTGGGGAAGGCTGTTGCAGCGATCACTGGCAAAGCAGAGGAATATGGTGTTGAGAGTCTTTTCCACAGGGGAGGGACCGTGATTAACAAGGATTCTTTCAAGGGTATTGATGATTTTGAGGTAATTGCTTATTTGATAATACTTGATAAGGAGGTTTTAAAATGAATGATCTACTGGTTAGTATGATTGGCCTTCCTGAATCTGCTTATCTGGGTAAGCGGGTATCAAAGAAACTTTTTTTTGATAATGGTGCACTTACAACAGCTGATAAAAAGCTCTTTCAGGATGATGTAGAATCGATTGTGTGGCAATATGGTCTTAAACCTAATAACATTCAAGTAAAACCATATACTGATGAACAAAGAGAATATCTTGAAGTGGCTATACTGGATATAGTGCTACGTTCACCGAAAAGCTATAAACGATTGGCTGAGGTGATCCACCGAACAATACCCTATCCTTTATTATTGGTATTTTCTCTAAATCAGGTTGCTTCTACACAAGATTTGCAAGTGGAAGATGATCTGGAGTCACGTTTTATAAGCAATGGATCAAAAATATCCTTAAGTGTAGCTCCTAAAAGATTCAGCTTGGCAGAAAAAGGAGCAATAGTGGCTGAAGAGTTCTTCACAACTGAATGGATGGACATGGAATCACTAACTGAGATCGAACAGTTGTTCCTTGAGAATCTGAACATCAAAGATCTTCTACATACTGATTTCTTTGACTTGTATGCTGCACTTATCGACCGTTTCATTGCATTTGATTGTTCTTCTTTCAGCGGTGAATTCCGGCTTAATGGCAAAAATGACCCTGAAATGCTACGAGAGCAACTTGCTACGTGTCACGAACTCAAAGGAAAGATATCTGACATGCGTAAAAAGTTGAGCTCTGAAACGCAATTCAATAACAAACTTGAGCTTAACATGAGAATAAAACAAATGGAAAAGCAATTAAAGGATACATCAATAGCACTTTGATGGAGGAAATAGACGATGCAAAAACTTGACGCAAAAACAGATAGTAGAAGCATGGATGTTGTTTCTGACAATATAATGCAATTAAATAACTTATTTCCAGAGGTTTTCACTGAAGGGAAAATCAACTTTGAAATCCTGAAGCAACTTCTTGGTGAGTACACTGATGACCGTGAGGAACGTTACAGCTTCAACTGGAACGGCAAAAGTCAGGCCCGCATGATTGCTCAGACTCCCAGCACAGGAACCCTGCGCCCCTGTCTTGGTGAATCTGTTGATTGGGACAATACTCAGAATATTTTCATCGAAGGAGACAATCTTGAAGTTCTTAAACTCCTCCAAAAGTCCTACTACAAAAAGGTAAAGATGATTTACCTTGATCCTCCTTATAATACTGGCAAGGAGTTTATCTACCCTGATAAATATCAGGATAACCTCTCCACTTACTTGCGCTATACTGGTCAGGTGGATGCTGAAGGTTTCAAGCTATCCACAAATTCCGAAACATCAGGGAGGTATCATACTAATTGGCTCAATATGATGTACCCGAGGCTGAAACTGGCTAGAAATTTGCTAAGAGATGATGGTATTATTCTTATAAGCATAGATGAAAATGAAGTCATTAATCTTAGA
>CALBTS010000505.1 GCA_937968035.1 uncultured Methanomethylovorans sp. | reverse complement strand
CCATATAATTCATTATAAGATCACGGGTTTCCTGGATATGCGCTTTCGATGATGCACCAAACAAGACAGATTCAATTTTCGGGAATCCGGCCAGATATTCAATGGCTTCCTTAGGCCTGAGAGCACCTGCCGCGAGAACCTGCATTGCGATCGGCCTGAATGTCTTTTCATTCAGGTATTTCTCATAAATCTCCTTTCCTCCAGACATCCTGAATCCAATCTTGTTTATAGAACTGGCGATAATCGGATTTTGAATGCCGACAGAATCCAAAGCATCCAGCAAGGCCGGCAAATTCATCGTTATATAACCAGGCTCCGCATTATACTTCTTCCTGATATATGCATCATACTCTTTAAAAACTTCATTTAGCCCGAGGCCAAGAATCAGGTCTACCACAACATTCTGGATAAATATGACGGGCGTACTTATACCCTTGAACATCTTCATCTCGGCATCAACAAATATCTCCATCAGTTTGATGAAGTCCTTATTCAGGTACGCGACTCCCCCTTTAGTAAATGTACTGAAAATATTACCTGGCACATATTGTTTAACCGTCCCAATAATGCCGAGCTCAGTGACCGCATTCGCATACTTATGAGCATACGGCATGCATGGGTAGATCTTAAAACCCCTGTATTTTTCAGGATTGGCACGTAAATGATTACAGATGTTGCCAATACGGTCATGCGTCGTGCACATGAATGTCTTGATCCCCGTCTCAATAGCCTGATCAAGCACCCTGATAATGGTGGCGTCATCCTTAAAACGTATCGCCTGTTCCCTTGATTTCTCGTCTGACAGGTGGTTTACAGCAAAAAACTGGTTATCACCGAACAATACCTTTTCCATCTGTATGTTTACCTTTTTGAATCTTCAATTATTAAATCTATTGTCTCATCGGTCTTAAGAGCCTGTTCAAAGGAGTTGATTTCTGTTTGTTTCTTTTTAAGGACGCATTGAATGAAATGGTCTATCTGGGCACTGTACTCCTCACCTCTAAGATAGAAATCGACCGGAATTGCCAGATCAGTAATATACCTGATAGTCCAGCCTT
>CALBTS010000504.1 GCA_937968035.1 uncultured Methanomethylovorans sp. | reverse complement strand
TTATTTCCACAAATGTAAGAGCCGCCAAAGGCCTGCTCAACATCTGTACATGTAACGTTTCCTCCTCTGGGTTTATCTACTGCAAGGACTGCGGGGACCACGTTGCTGGAAGAAATAGGAGTAGTGTAATAATCGACGTAAGCCGCCTTCAGACTTACATCAGGTTCATCAGCCATTTGCTTGTCGCAAGACGACAAGAATGACAACACTATTAAGGCTAAGATTAAGGGGACAATTTTTTTCATCTTTCCGAAAATTAATTAGTTTACACCTAAATTTTGACTAAAGTTACTGCTTGAATTGGATTGCCATACTTTTGAAACATTGTGTTTTGACAGAGTTATGAAAAAACTTGACCAAATATGAAAGTCACAAGACGAGTAAAAATCTCAACTGAATTTGGCATTTAGATTCGTTCACCGGTTAGAGTAGTTCCCCTTCCATTATTTTCCAGAATATCAATAATTCTTGTGAACAGTAGATTAACGACTCTGCCAGCAAATTCACGGTTTGGGTGTGAGTCGGACGAAGATACAGCATACTCATCCTTAAGAAAGAGTCCTCCATCAGTTTCCAGGTGATAAAAATCCCAGAGGAATATATTATCATCCGGTTGATCCCACTCTTCGATAACCCATCTGAAAAACTCTTTAGCCCGAATTGCTTCCTCTTCAGTAATTGCAGCTTTCACCTGGACGGCACCGGTCCAAATGATAAACTTTGTATCAGCAAACTCATGCAGCTTCTCCTTCAACGCTTCATATTGCAATTTATAATTGCCCAATGTTTTAATATCTGAGTCAATATCAGGTGTTTCTAATTCTGACTGAATATTACTTACCGGGAAACAGTGTTTGAATATGATTACATCTTTGGTTTTTGTCAGTGTCTCGAGAGTCGGCTCTTCCATGAAAGCTTTCTCACTGGCATTTTTAACCCAAATATTATAATAATCGAAAGGGTAATTATTCCATCCGTAAGGTTTGGCCTTTGGAAACTCCTGGCGGATAATAACATAATTTGTCTGTTTTTCTTTATTATATCTAGCAAATAGTTGTGGCAGATCAGCTTTTTTAGGATTGGAAGCTGTCCCTTGCCAGATAACACCCCCGGTGCTGTGGTGGAGGAATAAAATATTTGTTTCATCAGCCTTTGATTCCTGTCTGCAGGAGAAAAGGGTCATTGTTATCATAATGATACTGAGGAGAAAGAGTTTTGTTTTCATGTTATATTATTATTTTCTGGTTACGAAGAAAAGAAAATTGATTTTAACGCAAAATATTGTACTAATAAACAAAATTTCAATAATAAACGAATGTAATAGTTTCAATACGTAACATTTTGACTATGATAATTGTTTAACTCTAAAATAGGTTTTTATGCGTAAACTTTTGTTGCTACCGGCCTTTTTGGTGATCCCTTTCACCTCTCAGAGTCAAATTATTGCAGATCATTCTGTTGTGGATAATTATAATGAGATTCCGCAACAATATATCGACATTGTTAAGAATATGCTTGTTGATATAGCAGGGGAAAGTCATTCTCTTGGATATCGAATAGGGATGAATCTACTTGAGTTGCATGATTCGAAGTTTCAGGTCTCTACTTATGACGGCTCTATCCCAGGCATAACCAGCATCAATTTAAGGCTTGGACGTCATGCCCCTGTTGGAGAAGAAGAGTTTTATACCTCTGTTTCGTCTGTGAATGCCTATAAATCTAAGATTTCAACTCAGTATTCCAGTGGTAACCCATTTTCAGTTGTTGGCTTTGGATGGTGTTGGGATATGACATGGCATAATGCTCCTGGAGGAGCGGTTGACCCTGTACATAAAGTAAGATGGGCAGGATCATCAGTGGGAGGTCCTAACGGTGATGTTCGCTGGGGTTTGGATGCTGGAGACCAGTCCCTGACTGGAAATTCTATCTGTATGGATACCTACCTCAATGCAGTGGAACAGTATATTCAGCTTTGCATGGCAAACGGGTATCCGACGAAAGTGATCTTTACGACCGGACCTGTTGATGATGGAAACGGGGTAATGGCAGGAACTGAAAATGGTTTTCAACGGGAAATCAAGCATGATTACATAAGGACTTATGTTAAGGCAAATAATACGAGAATCCTTTTTGACTATGCCGACATATTATGTTGGAACAACAGCGGTGCAGAATACAATGCAAACTGGAATGACGGCGGAACAATCCGATCCCATGCTAATATTCATCCTGACAACATGAAGGATTATGACGGATCATGGAATATTATAGCACATACAGAGGATGGTGATCATATTGGTGAAGTTGGTGCTTTGCGCATTGCTAAGGCAATGTGGTGGATGCTGGCCAGAATTGCGGGATGGAACGGGGTAGCAACAGATGTTGAAGAACTATCTCTTGATCAAACCCGGATTTGGACTGTTGTCAATGGCAATGAACTAACGGTTCATATTCCGGAGACCCTGACTTCAGGGAAATTGGAATTATTTTCAGTTGACGGAAGTCTAAAATCTTCTAGTAAGTTTTTCGGCAATGTCTTTTCTGTTAATATCTCTGGCTTACCTAAAGGATTTTATATTATGGTTCTCCATCATTCTTCAGGGACTGAAACTAAGAAGTTAATTCTTCCCTAATAATAGTGTTGGCCGCCAGGATACACTCAGACTTTTTTGATCTTTTTCCCTGTAGCACTGATTGTCAGATCATCCTTGAATTCATAGACCTGTGGCACCTTGAACAGAGCCAGATGTTGTGAGCAATGCTGGATTAACCTGTCCCTTGTCAACATTTCAATGCCGTCCTTACGGGCAGTAACAGTTGCTTTCAGCATCTCGCCTTCAATCTCATCTTCAATGCCTTCTATGGTACAATCGATGACTTCAGGTAGAGCAAGTATTACGGCCTCAATCTCTTTTGGGCTGATCCGTTTGCCTCGGACCTTTATTATCTCCTTTGATCGGGCGGTGAGGTAGATATATCCGTCTTCATCGACTGTGCCCAGGTCTCCTGTGTAAAGCCATCCGTTGCGGATGGCATTTTTTGTGCCCTCCTCATCGGCAAAATATCCCATCATGATGTTGT
>CALBTS010000503.1 GCA_937968035.1 uncultured Methanomethylovorans sp. | reverse complement strand
ACTATATAATGAAAAATGCTGCTTAGATGGATGGGCTAAACGATGATCAAGGCCTGACATAACCAATATTCCGATAGATGTCATATAGTCCATGAGGGGCCACTTTGCCGTCTGAATTTGAGACAAAATCGTGATCATTTACACGAATAGGTTCTTGTGTATAAAGCTTTCCTGAACGAAAAAAATTCCCAATCAATTCTTTTTTTTTACATCCATACTTAACACGGGATGCCCCTCTTCATGATATTTTTGATTGAGTCGCTGAATATTTTTAAATTGTTCATCTCGTTGGGGAATGTTTTTTTTGCCTGCCTCTGATTTAAATGCTTGGCGGGAATGGAAATGATGCTTTTCCAGTAATTGATCAACCACGGTAACACTCACTGAAAAATTGTGTTCTTTAAGTTTTTCAGCGATGGCAGGACGAGATAGATTGGTCCATTTTATAGTCTCATCCATTGGAGAACCAGCGGTATGGTTTTTTATTACTTCTAAAAATGCATCATCCAATCCTTGAGTCGTTGCCAAGAGTGATTTGCGTCCTCCACCTATCTTCCGAATGCGTTGGACTTCACCGGATATACTCGCCCCCAACTCCTGTTGCCCCCGACGAATGGTGCGATCATCACAACCGAAAAGCCTACGCATATAGCTCGCACCGCCATGTCCTAATTTTGAGGTTTCAATGGCAGCATAACGACGCCGATCTTTTTCTGATAGGCTATTATAAAAATCACGCATTTGCGCTTCTATCTCTGGAGAGTAAGTTTGTATCGTCATAATCGAATATGAATACTGAATTTATAGTCTGTCCACAACCACTATCTGTATATTTTTTAAACATTCCAAAAATTTGAAGTGCTGTTTTTTTGCATAACTACTAAGACAGTAGAGGAGATGCATGAGATCATATTCGGAAATTATTAAATCCTTGGTCCTAACCACAAAATATGATGCATAAAAATAAAAAAGCCCTGACCATTTGCAATAAATAATCAGAGCTTTTGAAAAAAGAACCGGCGGCGTTCTACTCTCCCACACAGTCTCCCATGCAGTACCATCGACGCTAAAGAGCTTAACTTCCGTGTTCGAGATGGGTACGGGTGTGGCCTCTTCGCCATCGCCACCGGTTACACTGGTCGGACCTGGAACTTCAGATTGTTTCACATGAAACGTCCCATGGGTCCAAATATGTAATCTGTTGCAGTAAAAATCAAGCTTGCTATGTTGCTCTATCAAAGAGTCTAAA
>CALBTS010000502.1 GCA_937968035.1 uncultured Methanomethylovorans sp. | reverse complement strand
TGCCTGCCCTTGAAGATAATTTCAAAGCATCCGGCACCGGGCCGGGAGAATTCTCATGCATCATTGACGGGTTGGATCCAAATACTGAATATTACGCCAGGGCATACGCCGAAAACAGTGTGGGTGTTGCCTATGGAAACGAAGTGATATTTACAACAGGAATTGCAGCTCCATCAGTGACTACAGGGCAGCTGACAGGAGTGACAGACAATAGTGCCGAATGTAGCGGTACGGTAACCTACAACGGAGGCGACGCTATCACCGAGAAAGGTGTTTGCTGGAGTCCCCTGCCCAACCCTGATCTGGATGATTATCACGCTTCAGTAAGCACAGGATCGGACACCTATTCCTGCACATTAACAGACCTTTCGTCGGGGACAAGGTATTATGCACGGGCCTACGTGAAAAATGGAGGTGGAACTGCTTACGGGGGGCAGATAGAATTTTTAACCAAAGTTGCCGACATTGAAGGCAATCTGTATGGTACGGTTATCATTGGCGATCAGGTCTGGATGACAGAAAATCTGAAAACTACCAGGTTCAATGATGATGCAGAAATTCAGATTGTTGCAGACGATTCAACGTGGGTACACCTGGAAACACCAGCCTACTGCTGGTTGCGCAACGATATTCAGTATAAGAATATCTACGGTGCTTTATACAACTGGTTCACTGTTGAAACAGGGAAGCTCTGTCCTGCAGGTTGGCATGTTCCTTCGGATGACGAATATAAAATTCTTGAACAAACTCTTGGAATGGCTGCTGACCAACTCAATGTACTTGAGTGGAGAGGTACTGACCAGGGGGCGAAGATGAAGAGCACAACAGGATGGGCTGAGGGTGAGAACGGAACTAACATCAGTGGCTTTTCAGCATTACCAGGAGGTTATCGATGGGCAAAAAACGGTGCCTTCAACGGTATCGGAATGATAACATATTGGTGGAGTTCTGAATACAATGATATTTATGCCTGGTACAGACGCCTGGATGGCGCAAATACTGATACATATAGAAAATACACCTCAAAGACAGGTGGTAAATATATAAGATGTATTAAGAATTAGCCAGACTGCTTTCAATCATCCAAGGCAACAAATTTTCATTTTTTCAGTATAAATCATAAGTAATAAGTTGAACTGTAAATACGTAATCATGAAAAAAGGTTTAATTTTATCTTTATTAGTAGGCGTTATTGCGGTAATGAGATCGGAAGAGCGTCGTGTAGGGAAAGAGTGTAGATCTCGGTGGT
>CALBTS010000501.1 GCA_937968035.1 uncultured Methanomethylovorans sp. | reverse complement strand
ACCACCGAGATCTACACTCTTTCCCTACACGACGCTCTTCCGATCTTCCCCTGGCGCAATAGCTAGCATTGCCCCGGCATAAAGTTTCAGCCTTTCAGGATCCGCTGGCTGAATGGTCGTGGAATGGATAATTGAAGTTGGCTTCCTGTTGGCATAATATAGTTTCCGTCCCTGAAGTCGGTTCTGAGTGACAGTATCCAGGATCGCGATAAATGCCGAGCTATCATCCTTCAATGTATCCAAGTAAACAACCCGGGCAAAGTAATCCCTCAGGATGGCAGCTGTATCAACAAAGACCTGTCGGCCAGTATCAACGAAAATAAAGTAAGGATCCGGTCGAGACAATTCAATTACTGAAGGAATGATATCCCCTGGAATTGTATCAACCTTGTAACTGGTTTGAACCTCTGGGCACCGATGGCATTCTCTCTGAAGGAAGATTATCCCGATCAGGATAATGATGACATAGTGAGGGATTGTCCTTTTCATGATGATAGCTTTTCAATTTTCTCAATCAGGCTGAGGTTATGTTGTGTAACCCGGGCTTCCTTATCAAGGTTTACTGCTGCTTCCTTAAGGATGCTTATTTCTGCATCGGATAGCTCAAGATCAAATGAAGCCGATTTCGCTTTCTCATTCCAGGCTACGCCTTGATGGGAGAAGGTCAATCCATATTTTTCAATTTCACCAGGCTTAAATTCTGACTTTGAAAGCAAGTCTCGGACAATAATCTGCTGAAGCTTATTACCCTGCTGTGGGAGTATGTCCGGAAGGAGCACCCGCTCCTTAATGTTTAGTGTCAATTTTTTCATTTCATTTTTTGGTTAAGTGATTTTAATCAATTCAATTTTTGTGGCATTCGCACTGTTTGAACCCAGAGTAGTTGCAATGGCCGACCAGCCTGTTTGATTTGACCAGATTTGCAATTTGGCAGTTACGGCAGCACCTCCACCCATGGCATAGATTCCACTTAAACTAAATGTCATTCTATTCGTGGTTGTTGAATAATGGTACATTTCACCAGATGCGATTACTGTCCCATTGCTCAATATTATTCTGGCTGCGATTAGTCCTGCCCCGGTAGTGCTTTTGGCAACTTGTACAAGCCCGTTGATAAGGTAGGATCCTGAACCCCAAGTAGCAATTTGTGTTACTGGTATATCTGTCCAGGTATTTGCTGAGATTGGAGCTGGGGACTGGTTAAGTGCAACACTAGAGTAAGTTAACCCACCCCCACTGCTGGATGCATTAATAGTTAATTCCAAAGTTTCATTACTGCCGGCAGCCATTGAAAGGGTTACATTGTTTCCAGCTTTAAAGGACATTCCTTTATAAGCTGTACCGCCCCATTGAGTACTCATGATATCGTAAGCATTACTTCCGGTAATCATTGCCCGCCAGCTGTAATAATTATCATATGGGAGTGAAGGTAAATCATCAATAACAAGAGCACGAAAAGATGGGACTCCATTTGCTGATGCCGGGGCTGCAAACACTCTGTTTTTCGTTTGTGAAACGAGTGAGGCCGTTAGGGTTCCTGAGCTAGTAACTGGGCTTCCAGAAACACTGAATATATTTGGCATCGAAAGCCCAACACTTGTAACAGTACCGCCTCCGCCACCTCCACCAAAAGAACTCACTGGAACCTTCTTTACCCATCCATCAACATCAGCCACATATACATGCGTTGCATTACCGATCACATCAGTATCAGCCAGAATAGCAAGGTTATCAAAGGCTGTATCTCCTAAATGCAGTGAATTACCCCTATTCACATTAAACTCTGCATATAGCATGCTATATGTAGTTGGTGTCCCAGATACAGTTCTGATTCCATAAATCTGAATATTGCCAACGCCCTGCGAACTGTAAGCATTAAACCATGCCTGAGATGCATCACTTGAATTATCCTGAGCGGCAACCCTGTAATATGCATCTACAGATGGCATTGAAGAGCTCTTTATAATTGAAAGATCACCGCTCATGGTATCTCCAGACTTCGCCACATAATTTGTGTGGGTATGATACTGAAGAGCAAAAGCTGAAGCATGCTGGCCATCAAGCATATCAGCATCAAGACCAGAATCAGCTCCATGGTTTCCGGAATCCCATAATTTTGACTCAACTCCTGCAGATGTCCGCTTGTAGAAGTTATTGTCGGATTTGCTGTAAAAGCTTAGGTAACCCGTTTCCGGGTTACCCATATTAGCCATATACAGATGATCTTCCTGAACAAGGATCTTTTTCGAAGGCATAGCTTAACCGATTACTGTAACCTGGTATTTATTAGCTGTAGGAGCTGTATTAAAAGCGATGACAACAGTTGTTGCATTTGGAACCGTGACCTCAACTTCTACCTGATTAAATGGAGTCGCAGTATCCCGAACGCTAACTGTTACGTCCGTTGTTGCTAAACCGTGAGTAATTGTGTAGCTTGTAGCGCTGGTTGAAAGCAATTGAGTGTATTTTCTTGCATTGGCCAATGTGCCAGAAGTTCCTAAAACACCTCTCAAAGTTGCCGGGGTGATAGCTCTGACAGCATCAGTGCCAGCGGTAGCTTCTGCTTGTGTAGCAAGTTCAATCAAACCGGTTCCCGTTTCTGTGGCCGGCCTGTTGTCAAGGGTATGCTTAAGCCCTGCAGGATGTACGGCACGGGTATTATCAGTTCCGGTCAATGATTCGGCACCGGTGGCCAGCTCTACAATACCTTTAACGGTCTCACTAGCATCAAGGATATCCGGGATATTTTTATTAACAAGTGTCCAATGTGCCAAAGCAGTTGGATTGTCCTGCTTTGCAATAATCATATCACCTATTTGCACAGCTTCACCATGGAATGTGCCGGCAACTGTCACAACGTATGTAAAACCCTGTAAAACGGCACCTGCTCCGGGAGTAGTAAGATTGGGTGTATTGGCTGATGCATCATACCCGCCTTTAAATACGAGAGCACCGGTTACAGCATTCTGCAAAGCTGAAATTAGACCATCAATCTTACTTGCAGACCAAAGGTTGGTTGATGAAGTCAGGTTGTCATTGAGCTCCCTGTGGATGTTGGCCGTTGCAATGTGGGTATCAATCTGAGCATGAGTATTGCTCCCGATTTCGCTCAAATCAGAGTGCGCCAATTGTTGCATCCTGGCTTCAGTTGCACTGAATGCCCGAAGGACATGCCCAACAGAAGCTCCGGAAATTGTATGCTCAGCCCCAAGAGCTGTGGCGGTGGCCAGTACGTGTGACTTTGGAGTCCTGGGATCATTCAGATCATCCATTGTTAACCAGGCAGTACCTGACCAAACCCTGAGCTTATTCAAGGTTGTATCAAAGTATATTTGCCCTGCCACTGGACTGGCCGGAGCTGTAGCCAGGTTCTCAATCCGAACCTGAACCAGCTGGTTGCGATTAAGGTCGAGGTCGACCAAGAAAATTTTTCGTGCCATGCTTAATGTTTGTTTAGTTTAAATCTGCAAACCCGGCAAAAGGAGCCGAGAATGTTACGGTTAAAGAATTGAGGTCTATATGTGTAATCTCCCCCTCCACTTCATTACCTGATGTATCAGTAATGGTAACAGAGGGTATTTTACCAAAGTTATGGATGACACTCCATGTTGATTCTGGGGTGCTCTGTGTAAACCTAAGCTTCCGGTCTCCTGAAAATGGTTCCGGGAAAATTACTATCACTTCCTTAGACCAGGTTCCTGAATCCCAAATAAAGAGAGCAAGTTCACGATCGAGAACTGTCAAATTGAAGTGCTGATAATAGCCTGGCAAAGAGGTTATGTAAACTCGAGGACCTGATGGGGTTCCGGGATTGGTATTCAAATTTGCGACACCTCGAAACTCCCTCAGCCCTACTTCGGAAATCATGGCCAATAAGACTTCTTGCATATTCTGGCCAGTAATTTCTTCATTGAAATTTGGCCGGACTATGCCTTGAATGTAACTTATGAGTGCCTCGTATGCCATGTGTTTAGAAATAGTCAGGATTATAATCTGGGTTAAAGTCTCCACGTTGAATTACCTCTCCTTCTTCAAGAGAGTTTTTAGCTTTCACCTCAACCATATCAATCTGCCATCCGGAAAACGGATATCCTTTCTCCCTGATGGGATCCAATTTTGCACCTTCATTTTTCACATACTGCCGACCGTTGATTTCAACATAAGCTAAGGAAAGGATCCTGTTTATTTTATCTGCCATCCAGTTCGGGAGACCTCCACCAGGACCAAAGGTGAAACGAAAGACATTGTAGGGTATGGAACTTAACATCACCACATCTCGAACCTGATCGATGTAAAATGAATCTTTTGAAGATGGGATGAAACCATCAGAGATGATCCCCCCTTCTACCCTCAGTTGGAAGAATCTTTGATTTTCTTGAACTCCCCCAGGAAAGAAAGTCATATCAAAATCATTTCCATCATGTGAGTATTCAATGAGTAATGACTCTTTCAACTCATCGACAACTTCGAAAGGTTCAGAAAGAAATGTTACTTCATATTCAGGAGTCCCAATTCTCAGGTGTACGAAGTAAATACCAGCCGGTAGATTAAGAACATCATCTGTCAATCTTACTGACCATATATTGTAGTCTCCATTATCACCAATTAAACCTCCAGTATAACTAGTAACAAGATTGTAGAATGAGTCCAAAATCTGAAAATCAATTGATGTCCAGCTGTTTTTTAAAAGCTGAACCTGGAACCGAAGCTTATCCCCAACCTGAAATTTCTGAATGTAATTTGCCTTTTGTTCGAAGCTAGGAATGAGATCACATGCAAACTTACCTTCAGGAAGCTGCCTGAATTGAATCGGGTTTAGGTATGGTATTTTGATCTTTGCAGCCATTACCGGATCAGTTTAGTCAAGTTATTATTAGGATGAGAAAGGGTTGTCAATCGAGCAGATGAACGGCCATATAGCTTAATCCCAGCTTTCATGATAAAGCCAGAATAGGATTCTCCCTCATAAGTGAAACTGATAAATCCGTAAGGATTCAGCATCAAAGTCCTTGCAAAGTCTCTGGGTATTTCAGCATCAAACTCAATCAATACCGGCTTGAAATAGAAAGGATCATCAGAGGAATACCCACCTCCTTCATTTAGATAGTTGCCTCCCTGGACAGCTGTCATATTGTTGATATTATCGAAATCAGATGAAGCGAAACTCGCATACAAGCCATGCTTGCCAATTAAGCTGCTGATATAAAATTCATGCAAGAAGAAAAGCCGCTTCGGGCTTATTCGGGTATTTCTCGTTGATATCACACTCGGATTATCAACCTTCTTAATTTGCCCATACTCTGGAACCCGGTAAATGTCTTGTCCATCCTGAAGCACTAGCAAGAAAACTTCATTGTCTTCAGATTCGTTTTCCGGGTTCTGTATAATACTGTGTATGCCTGTCCAGTCCGCACGAAATCTGGTCGAAATATCAAACTCTTTGTCAATCCCATTTGCTGGACCAACGTACTCTGTGATACAATTAAATTCGTACTTGCTTGAAAGATCGGAGTATGAAGGTGTAACATGTCCGGTTTTTATCCTGCTGCATAAAAATTCCTGTGCCGGTGATACTTTTATATTACTTGCCCGGCCAAGATCATATACCTGGGATGCTGATTTGAACAATTGTGTGTAGTGCCGGAAAATAAGTGTATCCCTGCCCTGGACTACTTCAACACCAGCTGAGCATCCTGTTAGTGCTCGAATAGTCTGAAGTAAATCCTCAAAGGATGTATTAACAGAATAGAGTGTCCCTCCCCTTAAAGCAAACCCATTTGTAACCACTATATTACTTAATCCTGTTACAATAGCTGAAGTATCCAACCCATAAACTCCTTGCTGAAATTTGCCTTCAGTAATTAGATCGAACGCAACCTCAACCAACCTAATTAAATTGGTATGCTCTATAATGTTTGTTTCAAACTTGAAGCGGGAAGGATTAGGATCAAAAACATTGATATCGTATTTCGTTTTCCCATTCGCTTTGATATAATTTGACAGCCCGGCATCTTTCACAGTAATTTCAACCGAATGTTGTGTATCAACGAAAGTGGTAAAATCGAAGATTCCTGTAAATTCAGTATTATATGTAAGGAGCAATCTATCAAGTTTCCTTATCTCAAATTGAACTCCTGTATTTATCCAATCCTGATAAAATGCTTCCCTAAGGATTCTTGCACCATCCTTCATAAATTTGAGTGAAACGCTATAAGCTCGCAAAACCCCAAGCAAGGTTGTTGACCGTTCAATATTCACCAGGGTATCATCCCAGCCTTCCGGAGATGATTCAAGAACCGTTTGAGTGTACCCTCGGGTGATGATGTAAATCAAATCTTTCATATCCGCACACTCCTATTAAGATATTCCTGAAAAGAATTACCAGACTGCACAACTTTCCACATTCCCCTTTCAGTGATATTAAGGTGGAATTCTTTCTTATTGCGGACGGTATCAGCCAGCATCGAGAACCCCGAATAAAGCCCAGCAATCTCTTTCTCAAGTCTGCGAAAATCATAAATTGACAAAGGGGCAGGAGCAGCTGTCAAAGTTTGATTTGCTGTTAGTTCAGCAAGTTCTGTAAGCTCTTGATTTGGGATAACTTTTGCCCGGGCAGGAAGAAATGTAATAGTTGGCTTGTCCGGAGTAAGGTATGTCTCCCCTGATGGATATTGAATTGCCTCCTGACCTCGATCTCCGACAATAGCCCACTCTGCCGGACCTGTTTCACGGCCACGCCAGTACTTTGGTAATGGCTGAGCAGCAACCGCAGCAGCTTGAGCAATTCCAATACCGGCAGCAATAGCAATAAAAGGGATTGCAGCCGGGAACCCCAACTCTGCAGATGTCTTTGCAATAGACTGAGCCGTGTTTATTGCAATCTGAAATAAGGCAGCGGCTCTGGCAAAACGAGCCTGCTCCATTTCGATTTTCTTGCGTTGGGCTTCTCGCTGCTTTTCTTTAGCATCGTATTTTGAATTGATTTGATCAATTAAAGCCTGATTGTTTCCAGCCCTGGCTAGCTCTCTTTCTTTGGCTTCCTCATCGGCTTTCTCAAGTGATTCTATCTGTTGGAATCTATTCTCATAACCTGAGTTCTGGAAAGCCTGAACTGTATCAAATAAGGTTTGCCCAAGCTCCCCAAGCTTCTCATTTAGTCTTTGCTGGGCTTCCTTTTCCTTCTCCCGATTCTGAATGAAGTTTGCAGTCTTGGCATCATCCAAGGCCATCTGAGCTTCAATGAGCTTTTCTTCTCCGGCCAGAGTATCGGCTCCTGATGCTCTTAGTTTTTCAAGCTCGATTTCAGCATTCCTGACAGCATTCTCAGCTTTCTTGATACCGTACTTTGACTCTACCTCTTCGACCTTTTTTGCATACTCTTCCGAGGTAATTAGTTTGCTCTCGAGCTGATCCCGTAAACTCCTCAGCTCTATCTGCCGTGACCGGTCGAGAGAAAGAATCTTTGTACGAGATTCAACATCCAGCTGAGCGAGCAAAAAATTATAGGATTCATCGGCAGCCAGCTTATTGTATTTGTCAATGATGGCCTGCTTATCGATCCCGGTCTTTTCTGCTTCGGCCAATTCAATATCCCGCTGAAGATTGAGTGACCGGAGCTTCAATTCAAATTCTTCTTCAGATCCTTGTTTTATTGATTCAAGCCTAAGGTTGACCAGTTCAAGCTGTTTCTGATTGGCTTCAATGCCTGCCTGTACAATAAGTTTCTCTTCCTCAATTGCAAGTTGCTTCTGAGCATTCAGAATCGCTTCTTTAATCCTGGCTCTTTGCTCCCGGGTTAGGTTTTCTTCAGTCCTGAGAGTATCTTCCAGATCAGCCACCTTTTGTGCAGACTGAAACCGCAGATCCGCAAGTTCCTTTTCAAAGCCTTCTTTCATCAAAGCAATTCTGCTCTCAACAAGCTTATTCTGAGATTCTTTCTCTAATTTGAGATAGCTGGCTGCAAACTTCTTTCTTATCTCGCGCTCCTGCTTGAACTGGCTAGACTTAATCTGATTAATAAGCTCTGAATTATCACCTGCTTCTTTGATCTGTTGTTCAGACTCAAACCTGAGCAGAGAGAGTTCCTTACTCAGACCGTCTTTCATATTCTCAAGTCGGAGTTTCTGAGCTTGCCTTTGCTGTTTAAGATTGTTTACATAAAGGTCATCGTTAAGATCTGCTATCCTTTTATTATTCTCTTCCTGAGATTTTTGAAGCTCTTTTAATTGTTCCCTTTGCTCATCAGTAAGGTTCTTGTAATCTGCAATAAGCAAACGGATCAAAGAGGACTGCCTTTCATATTCATCCTCTGCTGCCCGAATTTTTGATCTTATAATATCTTGTTGTGCGGATCCGGTTGCCTCCATGACCTTTACATTTCTTTCAAGCTCCCGGTTAAGATTTTCAACTGCTCTTTGTGTACTCCTGATGGCAGATGAATAAGTTTTTTGTATTTCAGCATTAGAAGTAAATACCTTAAAAAGCACATATCCAATAGCAACCAAACCGGCTAAAACTGCTAAAAGTAATCCGGCAGGATTTGCCAGCATAGCTTTATTGAGAGCCCATTGAGCGGCCGTGGCACGCTTCCGGGTAATAATAACACCTGTATCAGCTTT
>CALBTS010000500.1 GCA_937968035.1 uncultured Methanomethylovorans sp. | reverse complement strand
GATCGTATTCGGTGACTGGAGTTCAGACGTGTGCTCTTCCGATCTATCAATTTTGAAAAAGTATTCAATTGAAAAATCAATCGGAAAACCAAGTGTTGCAGTATATGTGTTGTTGCTGGAATTCTTGAAATAAAATTCGGTTGTAACCAAACCCATATCAATAACGAGTAATTCTTCTACCATTTCTATATAAGGATTTTCTATTAAATATAACCCGCCTCCACCTGGAAAATAACTGACTGATCCGTCATCAGCATAGAGTGATAAAGTAAATATTAAAATTAGGATTAAAAGAAATAATTTTTTTGCCATAGTTGCTCCATGCTTAAAATAATAATTCTTATGATAATATCATAATTCTTAATGGTTAGCAATTATTTTTTATGCATGGAAATAGCGATCTGCTAATATATTTAGCATATAGGAAAAAATTTATGAACACGCAAATCAATTTTTCAAAAAAAAATAGGAGGAGCGCTGTTTCCCCGCGTATGTGTTGGTATGAAAATCTATATTCACAATCGGGGAGGAGTCATTCGAACCATAGTTCTCCTAGTACTAAAGGGTTAGCAAAAAGAGTATCCAAATAGAACCATCAATGTGAGGACAATACACAAAAAAACTAAAAATGTTGTCCAGGCGCCAAGGATATGAATTAAACTGCGGAAATAAGCTGGGATGGTTTTTTGCCGAGGGTGGGTAATTTCATTTGACGGATAAAATGAAAGAGTCTGTGACGCGCTGGACTGGCGGGGTCCGTCTTGACAGTGTATTCAAAAAGCATTTAAATATATGCGAAGGTGCAAGCATGCCATTACTTCAAGTTCGAGAATACCCTGAAGGTATTTATAAGGAATTTAAGCTGGCAGCCAAATCAGAAAACAGATCCATTGCTCAATAGCTTATTGTTTTTTTTAACGAAGTTTAGGGAAAGAGCGATGCAATATCGAAAGAAGCACTAGGTGAAAGGATAAAGAATAATCACTTAACCTATAATATGTTCTATACCATTTTGGCCAGTAGAAATTATGCCAACCTGTTAAACAGTGACAGTTAATTGGCCCAGGTTGCCAAAGAGATGAGAATTGAGATTTGTATTTAGAAGAGGAAACGAACAGCAAAGAGATCAAACGGATTTGACTATGTCATGATTCTTAAAGTTACTGAATACGCCCAACCGGATTTACGTTATTAAACCTTCGCGAAGAAGCTGAATAGCTAGCGCGTACTTACCTGTGTTGGCAATAATCCCTTTAATATCAAGGAGACCGGAATGTGCTATCCTATCAATAATAAACACTCATGGTTTGGAATATTGGTTATTGTTGTTGTGATGTTGAGCGTAGCTCTCTCGTGTTCAAATCACACTAAAATTTCTTCGGTCGGTTCAGAGCCTAAAGAGACAATCACCCCCTTGGTTCCGACTTCCTTCAAAACATCCATCGGATTAGCCATGCAGTACATTCCCGGTGGTAGCTTCATGATGGGTATGGATATCAAGGAATTTGAGGCTTTTTGGCCCGAAAGAATCGGCATTAAATGGGCAATTGATAAGGTTGCTAATCCCCACAAGGTCACTCTAAGCGACTATTTTATTTCTGCCACGGAGATCACACAATATCAATACCAAATAATCATGGGATTAAACCCCAGTTTTTTTAAGGGCGAAACATTACCCGTAGAAAGAGTCACATGGTTTGATGCAGTGGAGTATTGTAACAAGATGTCCGAGCTCGAATGTTTGATTCCCTACTATGTGATCAAAGACAGGCAGCCGGCACAAGGTTATCCAATACTCAAGGCAAATGTAACAATTAATTCACATGCAAACGGTTTTCGGCTTCCTACT
>CALBTS010000499.1 GCA_937968035.1 uncultured Methanomethylovorans sp. | reverse complement strand
CATTCTTTGGCATTTTCCTGTATAACATGGTACTCCTCTTTTTGCTCCCAAATTATAGTGATCAACTAAACTTATATAACTTATGAAGTATAAGTCTACTTCATGGTTAAAACCGAACAAATTCCAATAGAGCATCATCTTTCTTCTGAAGAGTTGCTTAAAAGAATCAAGTCGTTAGAGAAAGATACAAGGGTTCTTCAGCGTCTGTATTTTGTTAAACATCGGTATGAAGGTACTACAGTTGAAGAGGCAGCTAATCTTGTAGGAATTTCAAAACCTATAGCATATCAATGGCAAGAGCGTTGGAATCAGGATGGGTATGAAGGCTTAAAGCCGCGATTTGCAGGCGGTTGTCCTTCTAAGCTCTCCGATGAACAAAAAGAGAAACTAGAAGTAATGTTGCATGGACGTGATGATTGGTCAACAAAAGAAGTCCAGGAGCTTATCCTCAAAGAATTCAATGTTGAATATACTACCAAGCAAATCCTAGTTATCTTAAGAAAGTTTGGCATGAGACATGCCAAACCGTATACACATGATTATAGAAGACCAAATAATGCCGAAGATCTTTTAAAAAAACATACCTGAAATAAACCATGATACTGTGATTGGTTTTCTGGATGAATCATCTCCTCAGACGACAGCAAATACCGTTCGTTTATGGTCTTTCACTAAACCAGTCATGTTCAAGAACACGACTAAGCTAAGAGCAAATTCATTTGGATTTTATGCATTGAATGGCAGCTCTGTTATTGATTTCAAAGAGCGTTCTACCAAAGAAGATGTATGTGATTTTCTATCAACAATTAAAAATAGTAATTTAGGGAAGAAAATAATTATTGTTCTTGACAACTTCAGATCACATCGAGCGAAAGATACACTCAGTTTTGCAGCGGCACATGATATTGAATTGGTTTACTTGCCAGCATATTCACCAGATTTGAATCCTATAGAATTCATTTGGAAAAGTATCAAAAGAGTGATCTCGTGCAATTTCGTGAAGGACATTGTCCATATGAAAAATATCATTGCAGAGACATTCATGATATATTCAGCAAAACCCAGCTTTGCAAAAAGTTGGATAGAAAAGTTCTTAGCAGATAAAAGTTAATAAAGTTAGGTAATAAACTATAATATCAAATAATTATGTAAAGATCATTTTTAGATATTCCTTTCCACATCAACTGAAATGATATTTCTCCCTGATATCCAGCCGATCCCCTCAAATGATCCCGTTGAGGACAAAACCAATCTTACAACAGTCTTTTCCTAATCGCACAATATGGGCATGAGTTATTCTTGTGCTACTTCGTGCACCAAGAAGTTTGTGTTCATGGCTTAAGCCTTTGTTTTTTATATAATTTTATCTATATTAGTTACTTTATTTTGCCGGCGGTATAACTTATGAGATTTATATAAATCAATAATGTTCTTAGATGTACATTTTGATATGTTCATAGCTGTTATATCGATGACCAGATAGTTTTGAATTTACGGTGAACAACCATGAGTATGAAAAACGTAATTAGCTGGTCTCTTGTTCTATTGTTAACCATCATCCCTCTTGCAGGATGCAATGTAAACAGTTCTATTATGTCTGTTGACACAAATGAAACTGAATACTATGAGTTTAATGCAACGAAAGATGAAAACCAAATTGAAATGGTTGATTTTAATATAAATGATACAGAAAACTATAACTGGAATATTACAAGTGCTGAAATTCAAATAAATCAGACTTTTGATTCTGCAGCAAGTTCGGTTCCCTTAAAAACACCGGTTGTCTACGTTGATACTGATGGAACCGGAAATTACAACTGTGACGGAACAAATGATCACATTGAAATAAACAAGGCGTTGGCATATATTGATGGACGTGGGGGCGGTACTGTCTACCTAAGGGGCCCAAATACATACTGGATCGATAGTACCCTGAATATAGGTGCAAATACGGTCCTGACAGGTGACTCAACAGCTGAGATCAAATTGGTTGCAAAAGCCGGTTGGTCAGCACAGGTTCCATTAATAAGGGGTGAAACTGGAGCCGATAATATCGTGATCACTGGATTTACTATTGACGGGAACAGCGAATCACAATCCGGGATAATCAAGGGTCAAGGATATTATAATCTGATATTGTTCCAGAACTCAAATAATGTCGAGGTATCCCATATGCGTCTGGAGTGGGGTACAGGCGATGGAATGAAAGTTTACAGTGGTAACGGTATTAAGTTCCTTTACAACGATGTGTACAAGCTTGGTCATGATGCATGCTATATTCTGTATTCGAACAATGGAGAAGTTGCATACAATACCGTAATGACACGGACGAACAGCGCATGCCGGATCACCTGGGGATCACATTTCACTGTGCATGACAATATCTTCTACTCGGATCTATCTGGAGGCGATTCCACGGGTCCGGCTATAGAGATCGACAAAACAAATACAGGCAGCACAGCGGTATTTGATGACATAGAGATCTACAATAATAAGATATATTCAATTAATGGAGCAGGCATCTGGATGTTTGCAGGATATCCCGACAATGTGATCAGGGCAAAGAACGTTCATATACATCACAATACTTTTACTAAAGTCGGACAGTATGCTACAAACACCGGATACAGCAACGCAGCTATCGTGATCCAGAATTTTGATAACACCATCATTGAGAACAATGTATTTGATGATGGTGGCCATGCAGCAATAAAATGGTATGTGTGGTCCGGCCACATCACACAGCAAAAAGCACAGTTCACGACCTATGTGAGGAACAATATCATAATGAACAGTGATGGAGCAAGTGGAGTTACAGGCTCAGGCGTGGGTATATGGAACACACAGCCATCCTACGCGAAGTTCATAGTCCAGAATAACAATATCTACAATAATAAGAATGGTCAAACCTATGGCTCAGGTTTCACAATGAGCAATAACCTGAATGTTGATCCGCAATGCGTTGATCCAACCAATTCAAAGCTCAGTTCACGTGACTACCATCTTAAGAGCAAGGCGGGCCGTTATTCAAGTGGCAAGTGGGTAACAGATTCAATATCGAGCCCACTGATTGATGAAGGTAATTCTAAATGTATTTGCAGCAGCGAACCCTCTCCGAATGGCGGAGTGATAAACATTGGCCGATATGGTAACACTGCCGAAGCTTCCAAAAGTGGTTCATCTGCTTCGACAGCAGATAATGCCCCAGTTGCAAATGCTGGTCCAGATAAGACAGCAACCGCAGGTT
>CALBTS010000498.1 GCA_937968035.1 uncultured Methanomethylovorans sp. | reverse complement strand
ACCACCGAGATCTACACTCTTTCCCTACACGACGCTCTTCCGATCTACACGGAATCTTATACAAAGTCGATTGCTATACTACAGCGTCAAGTAACATCTCTGATGCAATTATCAGATCTTCTGGAGAAGCAACAACAGTTGTCAATACGCGAACGTTTTGTATCTGATCTCGCCCAGCGAGCTGTCCTGCGTCACTCCTACAAGTCAAAAAAGAACTGGCTAAGAATGCTGGATTTCAGACTTTTGAAAATGCGCAGAATACTCGAAGAATCTGTGCTTTTTGATAGTGCGTTTTATCTGCACAGCTACCCTGAGGTTGCTTTGGCTGGCATAGATCCTGTGATCCATTATCTGGAACATGGTGTATCCGGCTATTACGATCCACATCCGCTGTTTTCAACACGCTGGTATCTTAAGCTCTATCCCGATGTCGCTGCAAGCGGTATAAACCCTCTGCTTCATTTTATCGAATTTGGTGCCAGGGAATCCCGCGCACCTCATCCACTTTTTGATCCGTGTTTGTACATCAGTCAGTATCCGGACGTCTTTAACTCGGGGATGAATTTATTAGAGCATTACGTCCGTTTTGGTGGGGATGAAGGTCGGCTTCCGCATTGGCTTTTTCATGCCCAAGCCTATCTGGAACATTATCCAGAAATCAGAGGGTCAGGCATGACGCCGCTTGAGCACTACTGCAGGTACGGCAGAGATTCTATTTATCAAGTGCATCAGCTGTTTAACCCCGTTTTTTATTTGTCTCGTTATGTAGATGTGCTTGAAAAGTCGGTTAATCCTTTGGTCCACTATCTTGTGGCAGGTGCCGATGAAGGCCGTGATCCCAATCTGACTTTTTCCACTGAATCTTATCTCAAGCAGTTCCCCGACCTGAAATATGCTGGTATCAATCCGCTGGTTCATTTTGCAAGTCGAATTGACTATCGGTGGTTTATGCCAAGCGCCAATGAGACCGGTGAGACACAGGAAAGAGTTGGTTGGGAGTCTATTATATCTCAATTGGCTGATTTGCCGAAACAGCCACTCATCAGTGTTGTCATGCCGGTTTACAACACACCACTCAGGTGTTTGAAGGAGGCCATAGACAGCGTTATTGCACAGCTTTATAAAAAATGGGAACTATGCATTGTCGATGATGCTTCAACTGATTCAGAGGTTAGGGGGCTGCTTCAGGAATACGAACGTTCTGACTTACGTATTAAAGTGGTATTCCGAGAGAACAATGGCAACATATCAACTGCAACTAACTCGGGATTTGAGCTGGCAACGGGTGAATACATTGCTTTACTTGATCATGATGATCTTCTTACCCAGGATGCTCTTGCTGAGGTTGTGCTGGCCATCAACGAGTATCCTGACAGTGATATTTTATATTCGGATCAGGATAAGATTGATGAATTTGGAGCATTGTCCGAACCTTTTTTTAAGCCTGACTGGTCGCCGGATTATTTCTGCAGGGTAATGTATGTTGGCCATCTGCTGGTTTTTCGTCGCAACCTTTTGGCTGAGGTGGGGGGATGTGATCCCCGCTTCGATAAGGTGCAGGATTATGAGCTGATGCTTCGCCTGTCTGAAGTTGCTCGGAAAATCCATCATATCCCTAGAATTCTTTATCATTGGCGGACACTTGAGGGAAGTATAGCACGAGACCCACACGGAAAAAGTGATATTGATCAACTACAGGTAGAAGCCGTGTCTGCTGCATTTGAACGGCGGAATATTGCTGCAACAATTCAGCCCCATTCGGTTTTTAGCCATCGAGCAGTTATTGTGCCAGTTGACCGTACTGACTGGCCGCTCGTTTCAATAGTTATCCCTACGAAGGACGCACCTCAGCATATAGGCAGGTGTCTTGAATCAATCTTCACCCGAACAACCTATCCCAATTTTGATGTTATTGTGGTTGATAACGATACCACTGACCCTGAAGCACGGCATATACTTGATAGCGCTCCCGTGAAGCTAGTCAAATTCCCTGAGAAGTTTAACTATTCAAGAGCAAATAACATTGGTGTACAGGAAGCAGGCGGTGAGTATGTCATTCTACTGAATAATGATACGGAGGTTATCACTCCCCGGTGGATTGAATTGCTGTTGTTCAGCCTTGAGCAGAAGGATGTTGTTGCCGTCGGTCCACTATTGCTGTATCCAGATAAAACGGTGCAACACGCCGGTGTGGTGCTCGGCTGCAGGGGGACAGCAGACCATGTTATGCGCTACTTTCCGGCTGATAGTGACGGATATGCGGGATCACTTTCATGCACACGGGAGGTTTCAGCTGTTACGGCGGCCTGCATGATGTGTCGTCGAGCCGATTATCTCAGCTCAGGCAGCATGATTGAGTTTTTTGGGACACATTATCAGGATGTGGATTTGTGTCTTCGGCTGGCAGTTGGGGAGAAACGGATCTTGTTTGTTCCACAAGCGGTGCTGTACCACTACGAGAGTGCAACCAGAGGAGCTGAGTATGACTATTTGGATCGCTTGCTGCTGCTAGATCTGTGGCAGAATCGAATAACACAGGGAGATCCGTACTATAATCGAAACTTGTCTCTTGAATCTTTGGATTATCGTATCAAGGAGGCAAGGTAAGATCATGAATATTCTTTTTGTGGCATATTCCCAGCTTAACTGCAACAGTGGTATTCATATCTTCAGTCTTGCAAATAATCTGGTGGAACTGGGGCACACGTGTGCTGTATGTGTGCCCGATCAACCAGAGGCAACCGGCGACATCGGGACACCACGGTTTGCCACACTGTTGTTGGATCAGATCAAAGACAGACCGCTCATGTTCCCTGATGGCAGAGGTGCTGATGTAATCCACGCTTGGACACCTCGAGAGCTGGTGCGCCGTACTACTGAAAACCTGCTAAAACTTTACTCCTGTCCCTATTTTGTCCATCTTGAAGACAATGAACAACACCTCACAGAACTCCATACTCGTATTTCAATCGCTCAGATGGCTAGATTGTCGTATGAAGAGCTTGATGCGCGTATCCCTTTGCACCTGAGTCACCCCCTTCGATCCCAGGATTTTCTGGCGGGTGCTGCCGGTGTAACCGTGCTTATTGATAAACTTCTTACGAATGTACCGCAAGAAGTTCCGGGATGCGTTATCTGGCCTTCATTTGATGAATCTCTTAACTGGGCGATACCCTGCGATAATAAGTTAAGGAGAGAGATCGGCATTGCTTCGACCGATTATGTGATTACCTATACCGGCAATGTCCATTCAGCGAATCGCAGCGAGGTTCTTAGTCTGTATATAGCAGTTGCTCTACTGAACAGGAGTGGTGTAACCACTAAACTGGTCCGCACTGGCAGTGATTATATACCCTTATGCGATGCCGTTGGAATGGCAGAGTTCGAAACGTTTCTTATCGCACTTGGTTTTATTCCGAGAAAGGATATGCCAAAGGTGCTCTCTATTGCAGATGTTTTAGTTCAACCTGGTCGATCTGACAATTTTAACGATTACAGGTTCCCGTCAAAACTGCCGGAATATTTTGCAAGTGGAAAACCTGTTCTCATTCCGGCAACAAATATAGGACGATATGTAAAGGATTCAGTGGATTGCATTCTGCTTAAGCGCGGTGATGCGTGTGAGATCGCCACTCAACTGATGTCACTATTACCGGATGTGGAACGCCGCCGACAGCTCGGCACGAATGCGCTTGAGTTTGCCAGGCTATATTTTAGCTGGCAGAAGAGTTCCAAAATCCTAGCCGACTTCTACACCACTAAGAGGAATGATACATGAAACTCATGGAAATATATGCACAGTATGCGACACCAACGTTGAGTTATGCCACGGTCCGTGATTATTGCGACAGCTTTGATAATCTGAACTATCTGGCGACCACAAACTGTGATTTGAAAGACGTCCAGCGGCCCTGGGTTGTGAAGAGCATTATTAGTAAAATGCCGCCAGGCTCACGCCTGCTGGAAGTAGGTGCTGGCCAGCCGCTTGTGGCTGATGTGCTGGTTAAACTTGGCTATCAGGTTACTGTTGTTGACCCGTATGATGGTTCCGGGAATGGCCCCAGTGAATATGAGGATTTTAAATCGAGATATCCAGATATAACAATCATACGCAAACGGTTTTCAGATGATTTGCAGGAGCTGGAGACGGAATCATTCGACTGCATCTACTCAATATCGGTCATCGAACATGTTCCCATTTCTGCAATCCCGAATATTTGTAATGGTATCAGGAAGTTTTTGAAGCGAGGCACAGGAAGGCATATCCATGCAATTGATTATGTCTTGAAAGGCGTTGGCGATGTCTATGCTCTTCAGCTTTTGCATCATTTTACAGATGCGTTTGGCGTACAACAGCAGGTAGTTGACGATCTGATAAGAAGTGCAGCAGATGATTGTGAAACCTATTTCCTTTCCGCCGAAGCGCATAACCGTTGGAAAGGTGCAGTAAAATACGATGATTTTCCTATGCGGCGTGTTATATCTTTACAGCTGTCCTTGCCTTTGTGAACTTCAAGATTTCTATTTTTGTTTCTATTTTGGTTGTTCGGTTTGCTAAATGTCAGTGCTATTTGGATTAGTAGCTGATTGATTCTTTTCAAGTCTTCTTGTTTTGAATTAGATGAATCGACTGTGAGATGTTTTGGAGCTAGTTTAGGGTGATTAGGGTACATGAAAAATAACAAGACAGATAGAGGTTTTCAATCTCCTCACCGAGTAGCACTGCTTGTAGCTGGTATGCATAGGAGCGGTACATCCGCTCTTACAAGGATACTCAATCTGCTGGGGGCACAGCTACCCAGTAATCTGTGGCAGCCTCAGGAGGATAATGTTACTGGTTTTTGGGAGTCTCAGAATGTTACACGCCTCAATGATGAACTGCTGGCTGAGGCTCATTCCTGTTGGGACAGCATTCTTCCCATTGACTTTAGTCAGGTGAATCCCGAACAGTTTGAGCTTCTCAGAAGGCGCGCGCAAGATCTTCTCGAGCGGGACTTTGCTGGTTCCTCCTGCTTTGTTATCAAAGACCCTCGTATGTGTCGACTGCTACCATTTTGGGTTTCTATCTTGAAGGAATGGGAAGTGCAACCCTATGTAATTGTGCCATACCGCCATCCCCTTGAGGTTGCAGCATCTTTGGCTCAGCGCAATGGCTTTTCACGTGAGAAAAGTATCTATATGTGGCTGCGCTATACGTCAGACATTATAAGACATTCTGCAAACATCCCGCGAGCAGTAGTCTCCTACAATGATCTTCTGCGTGATTGGCAAAGCACTGTTCAAAATCTTGCCAAAGATCTAGATATCTGCTGGCCTGTGAATATTGAGTCAATTACTGGAATGGTTGGAGATTTTCTTGATATCCGGATTCGTCATCACAATTTAGACGGTTCTACAGTGGGTAGCGGACGTTTCATCGATCGTCTCGCAGATCAACTTTATACAGCGTTAAATTCAAAGAGTAAAAAGCTAGCATCTCTTGCTGAGTCAATCAATCAGACACTTACTCCGATGGAACAGGTGCTGGCACCCTTTATAGTCAATGAGCCTTCGCAGAAAAAAATGTGGATGCAGCTTTATTTTGATGTGGGTGACGGTTTCGTTGTGAAAGACTCAATCGTGAATATGATCAAACCAGAAGAGGTTTCGCAAGAAATCGTTTTTGATCTCGCGGGAAAGGGGCGTCTTAGAGCACTTCGTCTTGACCCGCTCAACGACAGTGTGAGGCTTGAAATTGAAAGTATCTGTCTCTTTACTGCAGAAGGTGAAATCGATTTGCTTGGTCGAATTAAGTCGAATGCCCGCCTCGTGCTCGGAAACGAGTATTTTTTTGAGACGTCTGACCCGCAGATCACTTTTGATTGCCTCGGAGAGGTGGAGCTGGCCAATGCAAGACAACTATTTGTTAAGATTCACTTCATTGCTTCCGGGACCGATGCTGTTTTCCACTCGCTGAGGCAACTTAACATTGAGAAGGATTTACATATCGACCAGCTCTTATCAGAGTTGGGTGATGTGCAACATTTCCTGATTCAGGCAAAAGAGAATCGATTGAACGATCCGTCTATTACCAAGGTGGATGCGACTCTCTCGTCAGTAGCCGAAGGTTTAGCAGAACATGCGAAATATCATAGTTATCTTCTTGAGCAGACCAGAGTTTTGGATGCGGCATACAAGAAAGAATTGAGTTCAGCAAATCAGTACCGAGAAGAAGTTACACTATTACGTAAAAAAATAGATGAACAGCGAACAGAATTTCAAACGCAGTCATCTGCTCTTTTGCTATTAACTAACCAGGTTGACTACACACATGAAATTATTAAAAACTGGCGAAAATACCATTTGCTAAAAGATCTTTTGTAATAATAGATTTAGATCAGTCGGACGATATTTAGTGCTTTTTAATATCCTTAAAATGAGGACAATATACAACATGGAATTAGTAGTCTCACCATGAGCAGCGTGTCCGCCATTGTCAGAAAATTCCAATTTATTTTCATAGCTATATTGGATAATCTCCTTAAACTGGTGCTGTCACGCAAGAACCTTTCTGTAAAACTTCTCCCTGAACAAAATATTGTGTCTGACAACGAAAATGGCTGGTGGATTACAAATACTCCTGCGTATTTTGCACTTCAAATTGAGAACGGACTCTATCCCCATGGCTGGTTCTATATTGAAGGCGTTCTGCACCGCTACAGCTTGACTAGGGCTAAGCTGTACTACAATGACGGCACCGGGTTCTCTACAGATAATTATTTTTTCATTCCTGTTACGCGTCGTGGATATATACGTGAAGTGATTTTTCTTCCTTTGGGTGTCATCGGATTGCGTTGGGCTCCGGTAGATTCATCCGGATTCTTTATCCAACAGAGCTTCTCTATTGCGCGCATTACTTACTTAGAGGCCTTACTGAGGGCTTTATATCGTGTTTTATACGACTTTAAACGTTTTTTTCGAGTTGTAGAGCGTCGAACAGAGGCCGTTCAAAAGTTGTTACACCCATTATTGTGTTTTAAGTTGTGGCAGGCATATCGCAATACCATTGATTTTAGAGTATTTGATTCAACGTCTCGCACATGTAATGAATTGTGGCATGCATACCAGGCTTCGTTACAACAGCTACTCCCCCAACTGACTACTCATGCTCTGTCTTTGAAACATCACCCTTTGATTTCTGTTGTGGTCTCACTGCCGGAGCAACCCGAAAAAATGCTTGCTAGTTTGATTTGTTCACTTCAACAGCAGATTTATCAGCATTGGGAGTTGCTTGTCTACAGTGATGATATTGAATTTTGTGACCAGTGTCTTGGTGTGGATGTGGATTTCTCTGATGTACGTCTGTTTTTTATAAACAGTGGACCAAGTGAGGCATTGAAGCGGGCACAAGGACGTTATATTGTTGTTCTCGGTTCAGATGTTCTCCTTGAACCGCAGGCGCTTTTCAGAGTAGCCCAGACTTTTACAACAACAAATGCAGGGCTGTTGTATGGCGATGTCGCCCTGAGATCGGAAGAGCACACGTCTGAACTCCAGTCA